>CAZTHM010000067.1:4401-12428 GCA_964613505.1 uncultured Acidobacteriota bacterium
GCGGGGAGAAATCGCTCGCGCTAAGACAATTGCGCGGAGGAATTATTATGAGGAAGACTATTCCCGTTTGGGTATTACTTGCGATGTTGCTTATTTGTGATCAGGATCCCGGCAAAGCCCAGGACCAGTCGCACGGGAAGCCCATCGAAATGACCACATATTATGTGGGGTTTCTCTATCGTGGCCCCAAGTGGACACCCGGGGTGACTCCGGAGGTTCAGCGCTTGCAGGAAGAACACATGGCCAACATTCGCCGCCTGGCGGATTCCGGCAAGCTCCTCCTGGCGGGGCCGTTCACGGATGGTGGGGACCTGCGCGGCATGTTTGTCTTCAAAGTGGACTCCATGGAGGAAGCCAAAGCGCTCGCCGACGGAGACCCGGCCGTAAAGGCGGGGCGGCTCAGGGTGGAATTACACCCCTGGTACTCCGCCAAGGGGATTCGCATCGATACGACACCCGAAGCGAAATGAACGCGCGTGGAGCGTGGCGTGCCGATTGGCACCGATCCGCACGCGCGCCGAGGGCCGAATCAGTATTTCTGAACCTTGGTGACTTTGCCGTTGAGGAAGTCCACCACGACGCGCTGGCCGTCTTTCATGTAGAACCAGGTTTCGGAGAGTTTGCCCTCGCCGCTGTCGTTGATTCTCTTCTGCTCGGGCTCGCCGTAACTCAGCAACACCATCTGGTAGGTCATCCCCTCGGCCAAGGTCTTGGATTCCATCGCCTGGCGAACTTCCGGAGCCAGGCCACTCCGGGCGGCCTCTTCGCGAATGGGAGTGACATCCACAATTCGTCCCAAGAAATCCAGGAAGGCGTTCGGCGCGAGATCGGCGTCGGTAATGTCGCGCTTGTAGCGGAAGTTGATGCGCGAACCGCCGGCGCGCTGGAACCCAGGGGTTTGTTCCTGGGCGTGCTTGCTGCCACGCCGTCCCATCCCGCCACCGCCCAGGTGGACTTCAATCATGTCCCCGTGAATGTTGACGTTGGTAATGGTCACCACTTCGTTGGATTCCACGCCCACGCCGCGTTCCTTCAGCCACTTGGTCAAGTCTTTCAAATTCAGCCCGCGCTGGTCCCAGTGCTTCCCTTCCGGGGGCGTGTAGTAGATGTCCACGCCTTCCTTGGTTGCCGGGAGCTGCGTGAGGGTTCTGACGTCTTTTCCCATCACCAATCGCTCTAGCGATTTCTTGGCCGCGCCCGAGGCTCCCGCCCAGAGCGAGGCGGGAGAGACAGCCACCGCTAAAAGCATGACAGCTGAAATCAGGATCCGTGATTTTGCTTTCATTTCTTCTCCTTCTAGTGACGCTTTCTCGCGTCCGCCCAGGCGGCTGAATCGGCCGGCGTTCAGCCCTTTTCGCAGAGGACCACGCGGTCCTCGTTGTCCACCTCGTGCAGATGAACCTCCACCGACTCGCTCGCCGCCGTCTGAACCACACGCCCGACGTAGTTAGCCTGAATGGGCAGTTCGCGGTGCCCGCGGTCGATGAGCACGCAGAGTTCGACTCGAAACGGCCGGCCGTGGTCTACCAGAGCATCGAGCGCGGCGCGCGTCGACCGGCCGGTGTAAAGAACATCGTCCACAAGGATCACCGTCTTGTCCTCGATGCTGAAGGGAATCGAAGTCTCTTGCACGCGCGCTTCCTCGGCCCCGCGCGAACGGTCGTCGCGATAGAACGTAATGTCAATCATCCCTACCGGCGGGTGGACTTTTTCGATGTCCGCAATCTTCTTTGCCAGCCGCTCCGCCAGCGGGAATCCCCGCCGCCGCACGCCTACCAGCACCAACCCGGCGGCGCCGTTGTTGCGCTCGACGATTTCGTGCGCCAGGCGGACGAGAGTACGGTCGATCTCCGAGGAGGACATCAACTGCGCCTTTTCGCGGAGCCCGGCTTCCGCGGTCGTGGCCTTCCGGGCTACGGGAGCCTTCATGCTTTGAATTATAACACCCAGCGCAGCCGCGGGACGACTTCAACTGCCCAGCCAAGACTTTTTGATTTTGGATTTTAGATTTTAGATTTTGGATTTGGAATTTGGGATTTGGTTCCGCCAGTTTTCGCTTTTCGCTTTTCGATTTTCGGGCTCCGCTTTTGGCCTTTTGCCTTTTGATTTTCCTTTCTCTGGTATTCCCGCCGCAGTTCCCCGACGTAATGATCCGCCTCGCGCGTGGGCTTCGGGATGCGATAACCATCGCAGCATGGCTTCACGAAATCGACGGCAGAAGCGAGTGACACACGATGGCCCGTGGTGACATAGATGGGTTTCACGTTGTCGCGGGTGCGCAGGACCTCTCCCACCCGCTCGCCCTTGAACCACAAGGGAGCGGTTGATCCCGTCTTCTTTCCCGGGTCGTCATGCTCCCCCACCAGCAGCGACTTGGCGCAGCCGATCGTTGGCTTGTCGAGCAGCACGCCGAGGTGGCAAGCGATTCCAAAGAACCGCGGATGGGCGCGCCCGTGGCCGTCAATCAAAATCAGGTCAGGCTCAGTGCGGAGGCGCGCGAACGCCGCCAGCAGCGCGGGGCCTTCGCGAAAGGAGAGCATTCCGGGGACATAAGGAAATCGCAGCTTGCGACGCGCCATGCGCCGCTCGACTTCCTGCATCTCCGGGAACTGATAAACGATCACGCCCGCGAAGGCGAGGTCGGTCACAGGGTCAAAAGCCAGGTCCGCGCCCGCCACCAGCCGCACCGCCTTGAAATTGTCCGTAAGGATGACGCGCTCACACAGACGCTCCTGCTCGCGCATCGCCTCGCGCGGCGTGAGATTCCAGCGGGGTTTGATGCGGGGTTTCATGGGGGGCTGTAGCGCCGTCCCGCTCTGAGCGGGAAGCGGCGATTCCTTGAGGCAGCCCGCCGGTCATAGACCGGCGCTACAGGATGATCCGGAGCAAGGTCACGCCGGCCGCTTGTGATTTTCGACTTCAATCCCGGCGAAGGACTTGGTACGTTCAAGCAGCGCGGCCTGTGCAGCCTCCGGCATCGGCTGGAAGGTCTTGGCCAGGTAGACGTTGTAATTGAGCCGCTCGACCGTATCGCAACCCGAAACCAGCACGCTAATCGGCTGGCTCCAGACCCAGGGCAGCGCTTCCGCCACGCTCGCCACGCCTTTGGTAATGACGTTGCCGAAGCTGAGCGTCTTCATCGCAATCACGCCGGTGTTGCGCTTGACGGCCTCATCCATGACCGTCTTGCGAAAACTCTTGAAGTGATAGTCGACGACGTTGATGGGCATCTGAATGGTATCGAAGGGATAGCGCTTCACGGCCGCGAGGTGCACCGCCGGATCGTAGTGCCCGGTCAAACCGATGAAGCGAATCTTCCCCTCTTTCTTCGCCTTCTCGGCGGTCTCGAGCGCGCCGCCGGGAGCGAAGATCCGGTCAAGCTGCTCCAAGTTCATCACCGCGTGGAATTGCCAGAGGTCGAGGTAATTCGTGCGCAGGCGGCGCAAGCTGCGTTCGAGCGTGGCGCGCGAGCCATCCGCGTCGCGATCGTCCACCTTGGTCATCAGATAGATTTTCTGCCGGCGGCCTTCCAGCGCCTTGCCCATGCGCTCCTCGGCGCGGCCTTCCTGGTAGCAGTCGGCGTTGTCAAAGAAGTTGATGCCCAAATCAAGCGCGCGGTGGATGAGCGCGATGGAATCTTCCTCCTTCTCCGGATAGCCCGCGTGATACCCGCCCAGCCCGATGGCGGTCACCTTCAGCCCCGTACGGCCGAGCGTCCGCGTGGGGATCTCGCCCCCCAGTTCCGCGGCGCGGGCGATATCGCCCCCGAAGTCGCCGAGGGCCGCCGTGACGGCCGTCGCTGCGGCAGCTCTCATAAAATCCCGACGGTTCAAATCGACTTTGCTCATGTTCTGCTCCCTCGAAACGCGTTGCAGAATTGTCCCAATTGTCGATGAGGAAATCAACCTGCGCCTGAGGTAGAATCCCCGCGGGCCTTTCTCAAGCTTATGGCATGAAACATATCAATTACGAATTCAAGGCACGCTTGAAAGATGAGCGCAACGTTCGCGCGGCGCTCAAACGGCTCCGCGCGCGCTACGTGGGGACTGACCGCCAGGTGGACACTTACTTCCGCGTGCCGCGCGGGCGGCTCAAGGTGCGTGAGGGTCGCATCGAGAACGCCCTGATCTTTTACGAACGCGCCAACGCCCCGCGCGCCCGCCGCGCCCGGATTGAGATGACCCTGCTGCCCCGAAGAAATTCTGTGCGCGCCATCCTGGCCCGCGCCTTTCCCATCCTGACGGTGGTGGACAAGCGCCGGGAAATCTTTTTGGTGGGCAACGTCAAGATTCACCTCGACCGCGTGCGCGGCCTCGGCAGGTTTGTAGAAGTGGAAGCCATTTCACGCTCTGGCAGCCTCGCCAAAGTCCGCCAGCAGGCGCGCAGATTTCAGGAGCTCTTCCAGATCCCCGCCCGTGACCTGGTGGGGCAATCCTACTCAGACCTGAGGAGATTGCGCCAGTGATTCATTGAATCATTGACCCATTGGAAAGACAGATTGCCAGGAAACTGTGGAATTCGTCCGAAAGCCAGTGGATCAATGAACAAATGAATCAATGAATCAATTCCCTTGATTCCTCACGTCAATTTCCATAGTTTTATGGCGGTTGAATTTGAGAATTCATTATCGTTGCCGGGACCTGGAGCGCCATGGCCAAGAACGAAACCACTCTTCAGCGGATTTATCGTGAAATCGCAGCGCCAGGCGAGATTTCGTTGCGCGCGCTGGCCCGCGCCGTCGGCTTGCAGCCTGCCACGCTGGAGGGCAAACTCCGCGCCCTCGCGCGCCTCGGCCTGGTGGAGTTCAGCGAAGACCGCAAGAAAGTCGGCATAAATCCTCGATACGGTTACGTCGTCGGGATCGACCTGGGTGGCAGCCATTTGCACTTCGCGCTGGCGGATTTCCGCGGTGAGATATTGAAAGACTCGACCATCAAGATCCGTCCCGAAGACGGCCCCAGGAAAATGATCGGCCAGATTATGCAAGGCATACGCGCGCTGGCCGTCGCGCCGGGCGATGAGCGGCGAGGCAAGGCGGTGACGAAAGCCGGTCATAGACCGGCGCTACAGCTTGGCCGTCTTCGGGCGATTTCGATTGGCGTGCCCAGCCCCGTAGATACCGAGCACGGCGTTGTGGCGTGGGCCAACAACCTGCCGGGCTGGGAGAACATCCACCTGGGGCGCGAACTCGAGCGGGAATTCCACGTTCCCATCTTCATGGAAAATGATGCCAACATGGCGGCCATCGGCGAACACTGGCGCGGCGTGGCGCGCGGGGTGAAGAATTTTGTGTTTGTAGCGCTGGGCACGGGCATCGGCACGGGTGTCTTCGTTGATGGCAAGCTCTATCACGGGCGCACGGGTTCTGCCGGTGAACTCTTCCGCATGAACCTCGAGTGGCAGCGCTGGGACGAAGAGTTCCCCGACACCGGCTACTTTGAAAACTACGTTGCCGGACTGGGTATTGCCGCCGAAGGGCGCAAGGCGCTGGGCGCGCCGCCCCCCGGCGATGCGGGCCTGCGCGAGGAGCGCGACGCCTACTTTGTTTTCCAGGCGCATCGGGAAGGGAACCCCCAGGCCACCGCCGTGCTCGAAAAGATCTTCACCATGTTGGGCGTTGGAATGGCAAACGTCGTGGCCGTGCTCGATCCCGATTTGATTGTGTTCGGAGGCGGCATCGCCAAGGGCGCGCCGGATCTGATGCTTTCCATCGTCGAGAAAATCGTGCGCCGGATTCAAAAAGATATCACCCCGCCATTTGCCCTCAGCTCGCTTGGTGATAAGGCGCAAACTTATGGTGCGATTCGCTCCGCGCTCGACGTGGCGAGCGAACGGATTACCTTGCGCCTGCGCTAATCGCCCCCGACCAAAAAAAACCAGCGAAGCCCAAGAGATTTCAACACATTGACTAAAAAGCGCCTTACGAAGAGTCCTTCATTCCTGACCCTGAATAAAAACGTCCGAGATTAGTCCGTTCTTGGATGACAAATAGTTTGTTTCGAGGATTGACGTTGATCCCGTTTGCGGGCAGTCTGGCAGAGCATTTCAGGGCAACTCTGTTTACCGCGCTATTACTGCACGACCTTCGTCGGGTGTTGAGTCATTGAGGGCCGCCTCAAGGTGGCCCTCCCAATTGCATTGTTGAGGAGTTGAGATGAAACATTGCTGCTTTGTTGCGCTGTTGATCGCTCTTTCCACGCTGTGGGTCCCGTCCCTTCACGCACAGGCCAATGGCGGAAGGATCGACGGCACCGTCAGTGACCCTCAATCCCTCGCTCTCCCCGGCGTCAGACTGACGCTCTCCGAAACCCGAACGGGAATGGAGCGCGCAACCGCGAACTCGGCATCCGGGACATATTTGTTCGCCGGGCTCCAGCCCGGGAATTACCGTCTGACCGCCGAGTTGAATGGATTTCAGACGAAGACAGCGCTCGTCGTATTGGAAGTGGACCAACAGCTCCGGCTCGATTTCCGGCTCGAATTGGCCAAGGTCGCGCAGGAAGTCGAAGTTCAATCCACGATCCCTCTGGTACAGCGCGAAGATGCAGCGCTCGGTGCGGTTGTCAACCACAGCCTCACTAGCGAACTGCCACTCAATGGCCGGCAATTCCTGGAACTGGCTCTGCTCGTCCCTGGCGTGCACATGTCGCACGGTGCACAGGCTGGCGATATGAGTCCCCTCTACTGGCGTCCGGGCCAGGACTCAGCGATCAGCGTGGGTGGAAGCCGCCCGGGGAGCAACTTCTATCTCCTGGACGGGACGACCAACACCGATCCGGCCTTCAATACCTACGTTATTAGCCTGGCGCCCGACGCGATTCAGGAGTTCAAGGTGCAGACGCTGAACTACTCCGCTCAGTATGGCGGTGGGGGCGGCGGGATTATCAATGTCGTGTCCATGACCGGCACGAACCAGTTCCACGGGACGGTTTACGAGTTCCTCCGCAACAGCATGTTCGATGCGCGCGAGTTCACGACGATGGATGAACTTCCGCATTTCTCTCAGAACCAATTCGGAGGATCGCTGGGCGGTCCGTTGCGCCAAAACCGGACGTTCTTTTTCACGCACTACGAAGGTTTCCGCAAGTCGCAGGGGCAATCCATGATCCTCTCGGTCCCGCTGGCCGCCCAACGCCTGGGTGATTTTTCCGGCACTGCACCGATCTACGATCCTGAGACTGCACAAGCCAATCCCAATTTCAACCCCGACTTGCCCGTGAGTCCCACCAACCCTCGGATCATCCGACAACAATTCCCGGGGAACATCCTTCCATCCGACCGCATCGACCCTATCGCAGCTGCGGTGCTTTCCGAATTTGTGGTTGCACCGAACATGGCGGGTGGAACGAACAACTACTTTGATTCACGGGTCACACGCCATGCCAATGATCAAGTGACGGCACGGTTCGATCATCAGTTTTCACCCCAGGACACCCTCTTTGGCCGCTACAGCGTCAGTTTCGAGCGCGGTTTTACGCCGGAGAATCTGCCGGGATTCGGAAGTAACCACGACCATACGGTCCAGAACGTCACCCTCAATTACACGCATATCTTCTCGCCGAAACTGGTCAGCGTTTCTTCTTTCGGGCTCCAACGAATGTCGCTCACGCGCCTGGGCGAGAACGCCAACGGCGAGAATCTCGTCGCACGGCTCGGAATTCCCGGGGTTGGTTTCGGCGGTCCGGAAGCGTATGGACTTCCGGGTTTCGACGTCCAGGGATACAACCGAATCGGTGACTCGATTCTGGCGACCCCCGTCTACTACAACGATACGGTCTTTCATTGGGGCGAGGTCATCAACTGGCAACTGGGTCATCACGCTTTGAAGCTCGGCGGTGGCGTTCGCCGCTTCCGTTGGCCCATGCTGGGCTTTTTCCAGAACCGCGGCTACTTTCAGTTCACGCGGGGCTTCACTACTCAGACCGCGACGAATGACGGCACGGGCAACGCGCTGGCGTCGTTCCTATTGGGGTTGCCGGTCGTAGCACAGCGACAAGCGGGCCTTCCCTCCATGGACATGCGCCAGA
>CAZTHM010000068.1:0-12286 GCA_964613505.1 uncultured Acidobacteriota bacterium
ATAACCAGCAGCGTGCCGCGGATAACGCTCGACCCCCGCTGGTCCCAGAGCGTCAGTTGCTGTGAGATGTTCGGGTCCTGATCGATGCGCGATTCAATCTGTTGCGGGCCGTAGACGAGTTTCTGTTTGGGGAAAGCGAAGACGAGGACTTTGCCGTAATTGGGCTCGTCGCAACGCGCCGCCATCCAGGCAATCATGTTGTCCTTGCGCGCGGGACTGAAGGGCACCATCAGGATGAATTCCTCTCCGGCGTCCGAGCCTGAGAGTTTCATGATGGTGTAGTAGGGAGTCATGGGGCCTGGCACGCCGGCAGCGGTCTGCATCGCCCGTTCCACTTCGCTCATGCCTTCCGCGGAAGTGAGCGCTGGGTCGTCCAAGAAGGCGTTGGAGGAGGCGGAAGCGCTGCGCACGGCGCTTTCCGCCACGCGCCACAGGTCTTCCTTGTTGTAGAAGACGCGCGGGTCGGTCATGTGGAACAGGGCGTACTTGCGTGCCTGAGTGGAGAAGAAATCCTCGGGGTAGCGGATGTGCGCGCGCAGGTCTTTGGGCATCGCCTCGAGCGCCTGGAAGACGCCGGGGAAGAGGCGGGCGTAGGCCTGGATGAGCGGGTCGCTCGCGTCGGCGATGTAGAACCTCACCCGGCCGGAGTGGGCGTCGACGGTCGCCTTAACAGCATTGCGCAGGTAATTGCCCACGCCCGGAGTGGGATCGGAATAGGGATACCACTGCGAGGTAGTATACCCATCGAGCATCCAGACGAGCGAACCGTCGTCGGTAATCACCAGGTAGGGGTCGCCATCGTAGCGGAGGAACGGCGTGAGGCGCGCCGCGCGCTCCAGCACGCGCCGGTAGATCATCAGGCGGCTTTCGGGCGTGATGTCCGTCGAAAACAGAAACTTCCATTCGCCGAAGCGCAACGCAAAAAGCAACCTCCTCAACATGCCTTCGATGGGAATGCCCCCGTCGCCGCGGTAGGCCGTGTAAACGTTCTTGTCGCCGGCAGCGTAGTCCAATTCCTGAGCGCCGGTTTTGACCAGGCAGTACTCATTCGCGACTTCGCCGAAATAGATTTCCGGGCGCTCGATGCGGATGGAAGTGGTGGAAACGGGGGGAATATCGCGAATGAAAAGCTCCGGCAGTCCTTCCTTGGTGAACTCGTTCACCGGGCCAAGTGCGACGCCGTAGCCGTGCGTGAAGGTGAGGTGCTCGTTAATCCAGGTGCGGCTTTGCAGGCTGGCCGAGTCCAGTTCGCGCGGGGAAAGCGAAACCTGGCGGTAAACGCCATCGATCCAGTAGCGGTCGTTATCCACATTGCGGAAGTCGTAATAGGTCCGGATTTCCTGCAATTGCGCGAAGGTGGTGAGCAGCGGCCGATGGTCCCAGAGGCGCACGTTGCGGATGGTCGCCTGGTTGGCCTGGATGTCCTGCGGCTTGAGCTCCGCGACGGCGGAGAATTCGCGCTCCTCGAAACGGTCCAGCGCGTACGCCCGGCGCGTGAATTCGATGGCGCGGGCAATGTAGGGTGCTTCCTTGTCGATCTCGTTGGGGGTGACGATGAGGCGCTGGACCAGCTCGGGGTAGAAACTGCCTCCGAGGATCGCTACCAGGACCGTCCCGGCCACACCGTAAAGCGCCGGGCGCAGGCTGCCGCGCACCGCGCCCACCAGGAACAGCAAGGCGGTCACGAGCGTAAGCGCCAGAACGATTCGCAAGACCGGCAAGGTGGCGTTGACGTCCGAGTAGCCACCCCCGAAGATCACGCCCCGGTCGGAATAGAGCAAGCCGTACATCGCCAGTCGGACGCGATAGGCCACCACGATCATCAGCATCGCGCCGAGCGTCATCAGGTGAGCGCGCACGGCGGGCGCCAGGCGCGGCCCGCGCGGCGTAACTAAGACGCCTCCTTCCACGAAGTACAGAAAAACCGCGCTGAGCAGGCAGCCGATCAGGATGATCGAGGCGAGGTAGTACAGAAACCAGCGAAAGGGCAATTGGAAGAGATAGAAACTCAGATCGAATCCGAAAATCGGATCGGCCTGGCCGATCGCTACCGGCTGAGAGTTGAGCAAGTACTCCTGCCAGTAGGCCATCGCCCAGTGGCCCAGGACGTAGCCCACCAGCAGCACGGCCACCCAGACCAGCCCGCGAAAGACCGAGCTGAACCGGTCGAGAGCGGGCATCTCCACCGCCTCACCGTAAACACGGAAGGCGGACCGATGGGCGAGCGCGCGGGCGATGAGCAGGTTGGCGCTTACCACGAAAATGAATCCTGTGCCTGCGATCCCGCTCAAAGTGATCTGCGCCTTAAGTATCGTCGAGAAGAGCACGCGGAAGCCTTCCTGCTTGAACCAGAGCCAGTCCACCAGCAGGCTGACGCCACCGGAAAGGAGCGGGGTAATTACGAGCAGGAAAAGAAGCAAAGCCAGAAAGTACCGGGCACGGCGTTCTTGGGTCACATGAATTCTCCGCGCCTATCTTCACACAGGCGGCAAGGCCTGTCAAAAATGTCCACGGACTCGAGCTGTAGCGCCGTCCCGATCTGATCGGGACCAAGAGACGCCAGTCATAGACCGGCGCCACAGTGGGCAGCTATCTGACGGACAGGTGAGGGGCGCCTGTCATCCTTGCAAAAGCCCTGGGGTTCGCCTACTGTCATATCCAAATGCGGGGCTTGTTGTTGGCCACACTCTTGACGTGCGCGGTGATGCTAGGCGCGGAGGCGACAACCAACTCGCCCCAGTTCACCAACGACAACCAGCTCCTTCGTCCCGAGGGCTATCGCGAATGGGTGTTCCTGAGCTCGGGACTGGGCATGAGTTATGGAGACACCGCCTACGACGAGACACCGAACTTCACCAACGTCTTCGTCAAGCCCGAGGCCTATCGAGAGTTCGTCGCCACGGGAAAATTCCCAGATGGGACGGTGATGGTCCTGGAGATTCGCAAGTCGGAAAGCAAAGGGTCCATCAACAAAGGCGGGCAATATCAGAATCGCCTGGTGGGAATCGAAGCGTCCGTGAAGGATGAGAAACGCTTTCCGGAAAAATGGGCCTACTTCAGTTTTATCGGAGACGGCCGCGAGCCGCTTCCCCAAGCCAAGCCCTTCCCCAAGGAAGCCTGCTGGACCTGCCACAATCAGCACGCCGCCGTCGATAATGTTTTCACGCAGTTTTATCCCGCCCTGCGCGAGGCGCGCGGTCAGGTCGCAGCGAGATAGCCGAGCCTCTTAAATACCGCCTT
This sequence comes from uncultured Acidobacteriota bacterium, assembly GCA_964613505.1. Classification (GTDB taxonomy): domain Bacteria; phylum Acidobacteriota; class Terriglobia; order UBA7540; family UBA7540; genus CAZTHM01. Next base: position 3,241 of record CAZTHM010000068.1, read on the forward strand.
CTCGTTGTATTACTCTAACACCCCCAGCAAGCCAGCGCCGAAGGGAGGCGTCCCAAGGTCACCGACTCCTCACTTTGACCACTTCAAGGGCGGCGGACGGGAAGACCGGGCCCACGCCGCGCGCCCCGCTTCATCAGCCCGGGATGTCCACCACCGTGTGGCTTCCCGGTTTCGCCGCGAGAACCGCAGCGACTACCTGCGGCAAAATCGGCCTGATCAGCGGCCACTTGGCTTTGCCCAGAACCACCAAGGCAATCTTGCGGCCGCTCAGACTGTGCTGATAGGCCATGTTCTTGTCGGTTGTCAGCAAAACGTCGAATCCGGCTTCTTCCGCCACATTCAACAGTTCGCCGTTGAGCAGGGCGCTCCACCCCTGCTCCCTGGCGGTCTTCACAGTGTGACCTTCAAAGGAGTGACGAATCGCGACCGGCGTTCCCTGGTCGAAGAGAATTAACATTAACGGGCGAGGGAAGGAGTTTCGAGGCTGCGAGCGGCAAAGTCCAAGACCGCCTTGACCTGCTCGCGGGTGAGCCCGTCGAACATCTCGATGAGTTCATCAATCGTCATCCCCGCTTCGAGGTTTTCGAAGACGGTTGCGACCGGCATGCGAGTGCCGCGAAAGACCCACGCGCCACTCATCTTTCCGGGCACGCATTCCACGCCGGGGCAGAGGGACCAATCAATTCCCACCATAAAGATTCTCCCCCGAAATTATACCCCAACCCGCTGGGCAAAGCTGCACCCCGACAGGCTCGAGCCGCTCTCTACAAATTCACTCATCCTTCAGGATGGCGCGAATCTGCTCGCGGAGTTCGGGCGTGTTCTCGTGCCCGTGCTCTTCAACGGCGTGCCGGACCGCTACTTGCAGAACCTCTTCCTCCGAGCCCGCGATCATCAACGTGCAGTTTTTCTCGCTTGGGTACAGTCTGCAATCGACCACTTTGCGTTGCGCCATGTTTGGCCTCCCTTCTGAATTTGGCGATTCTTTCCCTGCTTTGCCCTCCCCCCGGCCAATATCTTCCAGGATGAAGATCATCCTACCAAAAGCCGCTGAGGTAAGAAACGCGGGTTTGAATGAAGCCGAGCGCTACACCGCCCAGCCCTTGGCGCGTTCGATGGCGCGCTCGAAGCCCGCGTAAAGTTCGTCGCGGCGCGAGGCGGGCATGATGGGCTCGAAGCGTTTGGAGACCTTGCGGTGGGTGGCAAGTTCTTCCTCATCCTTCCAGAAGCCCGTCGCCAATCCAGCCAAATACGCCGCACCGAGCGCAGTGGATTCAGTCGTCGCGGGGCGCTCGACGGGGATTCCGAGGATATCGGCCTGAAACTGGCAGAGGAAATCGTTGCGTGCCGCGCCGCCGTCGACGCGGAGCACCTCCGGCCGGATACCGGAATCGTGAGCCATCGCGTCCACGACCGCGCGAGTCTGGTAGGCGATCGATTCGAGCGCCGCGCGGACAATGTGATTGCGGTTTGTCCCGCGCGTGATGCCAACGATCGTGCCGCGCGCGTAGGCGTCCCAGTGGGGTGCGCCCAGCCCCACGAACGCCGGCACAAAATAGACTCCGCCCGCATCTTTGACCGCCCGCGCCAGTGCTTCTGTTTCCGCCGCGTCGCGGATGATTTGCAGTTCATCGCGCAGCCACTGAATGGCCGCGCCCGCGATAAAAACGCTGCCCTCGAGCGCATAAGTGGTCTGATCGTTTCGCCGCCAGCCGACCGTAGCCAGCAAGCCCGCATCCGAGTGCGGAATATCGGCCCCGGTGTTCATCAGCAGAAAGCACCCCGTGCCGTAAGTGTTCTTCACCGTACCGCGCTCAAAGCATTGGTGGCCGAAAAGTGAGGCCTGCTGGTCGCCGATGGAACTGGCGATGGGAATGCACCCGCCAAACAGTTCGGTCTCACCCATGACTTCGCTCGACGACTTCACCTCCGGCAGGAGAGATCGTGGGATCCGGAAATACCTGAGAATCTCATCGTCCCAGCCGAGGGATTGCAGATTGAAGAGGAGAGTCCGTGAGGCGTTGGAAACATCGGTCACGTGGGAACGCCCGCGGGTCAGGTTCCAGATCAGCCACGCGTCAATCGTGCCGCAGGCGAGTTCGCCGCGCTCGGCGCGCTCGCGAGCGCCGGGGACGTTCTCCAGCAGCCAGGCGATCTTGGTGCCGGAAAAATAGGCGTCGGTGACGAGGCCCGTTTTCTCGCGCAGCGTCTTATCGAAGCCCTCGGCGCGGATGCGGTCGCACATCGCGGCCGTGCGGCGGCACTGCCAGACGATGGCGTGGTGAATGGGCTTGCCGGTCGCTCGATCCCAAATCACCACTGTCTCGCGCTGGTTGGTGATGCCAATGGCGAAGACATCTTCGGCGCACGCTTTCGCGCTCTCCAGGACTTTCTCAGACACAGCCCGCTGCGACTGCCAGATCTCTTGGGCGTCGTGTTCCACCCAGCCGGGCTGGGGGTAGTGCTGCTTAAACTCCTGCTGGGAGGCGGCACAGACGTTGCCCGCGTGATCAAACAGCATGGCGCGCGAACTGGTAGTGCCCTGATCCAGGGCCAGAATATACTTCGGCATGGCAGTGTGCCCCCCGTTGAACGAACGGCGAGAATAGCATCAAACGTGGCGGCGGGAAAACAGTTCGAGCGGGTCCCGCGTCTGGAGTGCGGAGTATGGTTTCAGGGCCGAGGGAGTTGGTTTCTTACCAGCTTCGTTTCTTGGCGGGGCGATTCTTTTCGCGGTAGGCGTCCAGCTCTTGATCGGAAATCGTGAAATGGCGCTGGAGCGGGCTCTCGGGAGTTTCCGTGGCCAGTTCTTTTTGGAGTTTTTGATAGCAGAGGCCGGCCGCATCCTGAAAGGGGATATGGCAATCTGTGAAAGCCTGATTCGAGATCGTCAAGATGAACTCTCGAGGTTCACTCTTGGGATCGACGACGCGGTAGGTATAGTCCCTGCCGCGGGGCTTCAGTTGGAACCCGACGTACTGAATCACCGTATGCATTGCTCGCTCAATGGTCCAAAAAACTGCAGAGGCTCCCGCCGCAGCGGGAGCCTCCAGCCTGCAGCTACAGTTTCACAACGTTCTCAGCCTGCCAGCCCTTGGGGCCCTTGGTCACGGTGAATTCCACGGACTCGCCTTCAGCTAGAGACTTGAACCCTTCCGCCTGAATGGCGGAGTGGTGCACGAAAACGTCGTCGCCGGAAGTGCGCTGGATAAATCCATAGCCCTTCGCGTCGTTGAACCACTTCACTTTTCCTTGTTCTTTTTCCATGTTCTACTTCATACCTCATTTGTTTGAATTTTCTTGTTCCGCTTTCGCACCCACTCGGCAAAAACAAAAAGAGCCACAAAATCATTGATTCTGTGGCCTTCTATTACCTCGACCGGGGTCACAAAAACTGATCAAGCTTTTTCAGTATACACCAGGAGGGGCGATTGCACCAGGAAAAAATGCGGCCCCCGGCGCTTCCCGAACGAGGCTAGACGGATGGAGTCGGCGCGCGTCCAAAGATGATGGCTGAGCCTCTGGGCCGGTTGACGGCAGTTCTGCTCCCTGCGAATCTTGAACTTACTCCCAGATGATGGGATACTAATAGGGCCGTTGGCGTTTCGGGAGTTTGCCCGTATTGCTCCGATCATTCAAAAGATGACAACCGAATCTGAAGCAGCCTGCATCATAGCAAAGCGGGCCCTTTCGGATTCGGACCACGGCTTGAGGAAGAGGAGTCTGCATGGTAGACAAAATCAATGAAAACGATGCTTCGCACGCGATGTTCGGCTTGAACGAGCCCTCCGGCCAAGGGGCCGCGCCGGGTCAGTCGCCCGCCGCGGGATCGCCGCAGCCAGTGTACGCCGCGCCGCCCGCGGCTCCCTCGCCGTTCGGTTTTTCGGGTGGCCAGATTCTTGTCTTGCTGGTGATCGCCCTCGTGATTCTGTCGGGGATAAACCTCTACATGCTGGTTGGGACCCGCCGGCAATTTGGGGACTACGCCGCCAAGCAGGCCGACCAGATGAACCTCCAGACGCGCCGGCTGGATTCCAGCGACGAACGCTACGCGCAGTTGAAAGGCCAGTTCCAGGTGGCGATGGAAAAGCAGGGCCTGACGGAACAGGAGTTGACGCGCGCACGGGCTCTGACGGCCAACGTTCAGAAGCAGCAACAAGCAGCCGTCCAGGAATTGAACTCTGCCATCGCGCGGAAAGCCAGCGCCGACGATGTCAACAAGCTCCAGTCGGACGCCAACGCCAAGTTCGGAAGCCTCTCCGGCGATATTGCCGGGACCAAGGCGGACCTGGAAGCCACCAGGCAGGCGCTGAGCGGCACCAAGGGCGAGCTCAGCGGCGCCATCGCGCGCACCCACGACGAATTGGTTGCGCTCGCGCACCGTACCGACCGGGACTATTTCGAGTTCAACTTGGGCAAGAAGAACGTCAAGCAAAAGGTCGGGACGGTGATGCTTGAGCTCAGCAAGACAAACCCCAAGAAGAACCAGTTCACCGTGACCCTCTACGCCGACGACAAACGCATCGAGCGCAAAGATAAAGCCATCAATGAGCCGGTGTACTTCTACGTCCAGGGCGCCCCGAGCGCGCTGGAGCTGGTCGTCAACAAATTGGGCAAGGACAGCATCGCGGGCTACATCAGCACGCCCAAGGGGTTCTTTACCGGCACACCCAACGTCCTGGCCGCACGGCCGGGCGCGTAGAGCTATTGGCTGTAAGCGGGGAAAAAAATTACGTTCGAACGGGCACGGCGGCGTGCCGTTCCAGGACATTCGCCACTTCTTCGTAGGACTTAATCCCTACCAGCCGTTCAAGCTCAATTCCACGCTTGAGCAGCACCAGAGTGGGGATGGACCTCACACCCCACTGATTTGCCAGTTCCGGTAACTCGTCGACGTTGACCTTGGCAAACTGAATGTCGTCGCCGTATCTCTCCGCCAGCCTCTCGAAGGTTGACGCCAGCCGGCGGCAGGGGCCGCACCACTCGGCCCAGAAATCCACCAGGACCGGTTGGCTGCTGCTTTCTATTTCCTTCCAATCACCACTTTGTACATGCAGAATGTTCGCCATCCGATTCTCAATTCCCCCTGCGAATTTGCTTTCCGAGGATTAGATGAAGCAGGCACGAAATGGATTCAGGATCTGGCGCAAGGGCTTGGTGGCGGGCCGCTTGAGAAGGACTGCGTTTCTTGACATGGAAAATCCCACCGTTGCTCGGTACCATCGTGACATTGACAAAGAAGAGTGGTAGTCTTCCCCCCGAAGACGATTCAAGACAACTCCCTGCCAGTCGATATTTGCATGCCTTGCGGCGTTCCTGTTCATCACTGGCGGAGGGTGAGCGCCCCATGAGGATTCGCCTCAGGTGATCGCACGCTGAGCCTGGGGACAGCCTAGTTCTCAACAGTCGTCCGGGAGTCATCATGGCAGGCAGAAAAGCGAAACGGTTCAAAACGCCGGCAGCGGCGCCGGTCGTCCTCCTCGGGACCGACATGAATCAAATCGGGGATTTGGTCGACGTCAGTATCACCGGGCTCCTGCTTCACACCGAACAGGTTTTTGAAATCGGGGTGATGCGCCCCATGACGATTACGGTGGGCAATGAGACTGGCCAGGTCGTGGCCGTTGCCAAGCGCCGAATTCCGGGCGTGGGGACGGCATTCGAGTTCAGCCATATCTCGCCCCGCGATCGGGAGTTATTGCGCCAACTGCTGCTCCGCCTTGCGGGTACCGGTGATAATTGACCCTTCGGTCGCGCAGGCATGTTGGTCCCGGCAGCGGCTGATCAACTGACAGCCGATGCCCAACGATGGCACCCTAGTAGTTACAGCTCAGCGCGCTTCCCTCGCTCTATGCCCGATGCGGCCCGTCATCTTCTTTCCCTCCAGAAACAAGTGATCGCCTGTACGCTTTGTCCGCGCCTGGTCCGCTACTGCCGCCAAGTCGCCAAAGAAAAACGCCGCATGTTCCGCGATCAGGAATACTGGGGCAGACCCGTGCCCAGTTTTGGCGATCCCGCCGCCGCACTGCTCATCCTGGGCCTTGCCCCCGCCGCGCACGGCGCCAACCGCACGGGGAGAATGTTCACCGGTGACCGCTCGGGCGAGTTCCTCTATCGCGCGCTCTACGAAGCAGGTTTTGCCAGCCAACCTGAGTCACTCCACCTTGATGACGGACTGAAGCTGCGCGATTGTTACATCACGGCCTCACTGCGCTGTGCGCCGCCCGAGAACAAGCCGCGGCCGGAGGAGCTCCGCCACTGCCAGCCTTACTTCGAAAAGGAAATCGCGCTCCTGACACGTGTCCGCGCCGTCCTGGCGTTGGGCCGCATCGCTTTCGACACTTACCTGCGGGTTGTGGCGGGCCGCCCCGGCTTTCCTCCGCGTTCGTCGTTCCAGTTCGCGCACGGCGCCAGCTTCGCGCTGCCCGGTGGCCTGCCGCGACTGTTTGCCGCTTACCATCCCAGCCAGCAAAACACCCAGACCGGCAGGCTCACGCCCCAAATGTTCCGGCGGGTGCTGGATGACATCCGAACCTTCCTGAAGGCTTCTTGACCCAATCTGTTTCGCGCTCAATCCAGCGCCGGCTTAAACCGGAAGGGGCGAGTTCTTCCGAATAGGTTGTATAATCCCCGGCTCGCAACCTGGACCTAAGGAGAGAATTCATGAGCACACACTCGCGACGGGATTTTCTTGTAGGAGCGACACTGGGATTGCCCGGCGCCTTGGTCGCCCCCTTCGGTTCGATGAGCGCGTGGGCTGCCGATCTCGAAAGTCTCCTGCCCTCGGATCCCCGCGAACTGCCCGCCCGGGACGCCCGCCTGGAAGTCCGCACCCTCGACACACCCTGCAAGCCTCGTCGCTATGCGACGCGCGCCGAATGGGAGCAGCGTGCCGCCAGGCTGCGCGAGCAGATCCTCAGCGCGGCGGGGTTGTGGCCCATGCCCGAGCGAACGCCGCTCCGCGCCCAGGTCTTCGACCGGATCGATCAGGAGAACTTTTCGGTCGAGAAGGTTTATTTCGAAAGCTATCCCGGCTTCTACTGCACCGGCAATCTCTATCGCCCGCGCGGCGGCGACCGGAAACCACCCTTCCCAGGAATCCTCAACCCGCACGGGCACTGGAATTACGGCCGGCTCGAGAACGCTCCCGGCGACCTGAATGGCGGCGCGATTCCGACGCGGTGTATGAATCTTGCCCTGCAGGGCTACGTCTCCTTTGCTTACGACATGGTCGGGTACAACGACAGCTTCCAGGTGCCCCACTACTACCAGCGCGACGAGCAGGCCCCTTGGGAGTTGACGGCCGAGGGACAACGAATGTGGCTGTGGGGCGTGAGCCAGCTTGGCTTGCAGCTTTGGAATTCCATCCGGGCGCTCGATTTTCTGGCCTCGCTTCCCGATGTTGATCCCGAGCGGCTTGCCGCGACCGGCGCTTCGGGCGGCGGCACTCAGACGTTCCTCCTGACCGCCGTGGACGAGCGCGTCAAAGCCTGCGCGCCGGTCAACATGATTTCTCACTTCATGCAGGGCGGATGCATCTGCGAGAACGCGCCCAACCTGCGCATCGATACGGACAACATGGAGATCGGAGCGCTCGCCGCGCCGCGGCCCATGCAGATGATTTCCGCCGCCGGCGACTGGACGCGCGATTCGGAACGGATTGAGTATCCCGCTATCGCCGCCATCTACGAACTGCTCGGCGCGCGCGATCGTCTTAGCCACAACCAGTTCATCTACGACCACAACTACAACCGCTTCGGCCGCGAAGCGGTGTACCGCTTCTTCGCCCGCTGGCTGCCCAAGGACAGCGACAAGAACACTCACCCCATAGTCGAGGAGCGAGGCGAATTCCATATCGATCCCGGGCGCCTGATGGTCTTCGAGCGCCGCCTGCCGCCCGAGAACGCACTGAGCGCCCAGGAAATCACGGACCATCGTCTGAAGATCTGCCGCGAGCAACTGGCAAAAGCCCGGCCCGAGCGCGCGGAACAGGTGGAGGAATATCGTAAACTGTTTGGTCCCGTCTATCGCACCGCCTTGATGGCCGAAGCGCCCTCCCCGGAAGACTTGCGCTGGTGGCGAGTGGAGGCGGACGCGACACCAGGACGAGTTTCCGGGAATTGGCAACGCCTGGTCCTCGGGAGATTTTCGGCGGGAGATCGAATCCCCGCCACGCTGGTCCAACCGGAGGGCAAGGCGCGTTCGGCCACCCTGCTTGTCCATCCCGAAGGCGCGCAAGCCGCGCTGGGCACGAGCGATTCGCCTACACCGCTCGTGCGTGAGTTGACGAAGCGTGGCAGCCTGGTGCTCGCGATCGACGCCTTCCAAACCGGCTCGGCGCGCGACGCGGCCCGGAAAATGACGGCCGGGTTCTTCCCTGCCTACAACCGCACCGACGACATGCAGCGCGTCCAGGACGTCCTGACCGCCTTGACTTATCTGGAAACCGTCTGGCGGCTGGAGAAGATCGCCGTGGTCGGGCAAGGACTGGCGGGGCTGTGGTGCCTGCTGGCCCGGCCTTTCTTCAAAAAGGACTACGCTGTCGCCGCCGACGTGACGGGATTTGACAGCGCCAATGACGAAGCTTACCTGGAAAAGCTCCACATTCCGTTGCTGCGCCGCGCCGGGGATTTTCAAACGGCCGCCTTGCTCGCCCCCGCTTCGCCCTTGCTCCTGCACAATGCCGGCAGCGAGCTCAACAGCGCCGCCTTCCAGCGCGCCTACGCCTTGCAGGGGGTGAGCGACCGGTTGAAGGTGTTGCCGGCAGCAACCTCGGCTACCGACGTTGCCGCGTGGCTGGTGAAAGCTTAGACCTTGTGGCGAGTAGGGACGTGACGAGCGGCCGGCAGCACTCCAGCGGAGAGCTAGGACGTGCCTCGGTGTTGGCGGATTTCGCTTCGTATTTAGGTTCGTCTCCGAACCTAAATGTTCTAAGTTGCTGATTTAATGGCACATTTTAGCTTCGTGGAATTATTAAACAGTTCTTTTGTTTTCAACAACATATTTAGCTTCGCCTCATTCCAAAAATTGTAACACATTGATTCTA
>CAZTHM010000069.1:0-2544 GCA_964613505.1 uncultured Acidobacteriota bacterium
ACAGTTTTACCAATTCTTCCGGGTGCTCCGAGCCCACACCGCCGTGGTTTTCGATGATGACGTGCACGCCGCGCGACTTGCCGTGGGCCGCCAGCGCCTTGTAGGACTCGACGGTGGGAGCCAGGTTTTGCGGGTTCATCTTCCCAGGGTCGCAGCGCACCGACTTCGTGCCGATGGCCGCGCCGATGTCGATCCACTTCTTCCCCGCGGCGACGGCCTTCTCGCGCACCTTGCTGTTCGCGTCAGAAAGGCCGCCCTCGGTCCAGAATTCTTCGATGTCGATGGGCATGTTCACCACATGGGAGTGCGCTTTCGCCAGCCGGTCCTTTACATCCTTCAAATAGTCCGCCTCAGTCGACGCCAGATGCGGCGCGCAGAATTCCAGATGGTGAATCTTGTAGCGGTCCGCGATCATCTCCGGAAATTCCACGAGTTCCAGCATCTTTCCTGGGAGTTTGAAATCTTCGTCCCGGGTCGATTGGAAATAGTTATGAAGGCTCCACGTGGAAACCGCAATCCGGGAATGCCTGTCGCCCGAACTGGCGCCAGCGGCGTGCCCTTGCGAGCCGGCCCAGAGTTCGGTCGCGCGTCCCGCCATGCCGGCCACGGCTGCGCCTCCGGTGACACGAGTCAGAAAATCTCGACGTTTCATTGCACAATCCTCCCTTTGCGAGGGCACAGGAGGGTCCTGCAAAAAGCGCGGCTATTATACCGCTACTCCACCGCGATCCCGCGCAGGAAGCTGGCGTTCTCTTCCGGCAGCGAGACGTTGATGAACATCCCGGAGCCAAGCTCGAAGCCCGCCATCTTGGTCAGCCGCGGGATAATGCTCACGTACCAATGGTAGTGCTTCACGCCGCAGTACTCGGTCGGCGCGGTGCGCACCACGTAGTTGTAGTCCGGGTCGGCGAGACCGCGGTAGAGCTTGGCCAGCACACGGCGCAAGATGCGCGCCAGGTCCGCCGCCTCGGCGTCCTTAATCTCCGCAAAGCAGGCCATATGCCGTCGCGGCATGATGAGCAACGAGAAGGGCGTGAGCGTGGCAAACTGGACGAGCGCCACGAAATGCTCGGTCTCCAGCACGATGCGCGTCTGGTCTTTCAATTCCTGCTCCTGGACGCGGCAGAAGATGCACTCGCCAAATTCGTCGAAGTGCTCCAGCGCGTGCGCCAGCCGCTCGCGGAGTTGGGAAGTCATAACCGGCGTGGCGATCATCTGGGAGTGAGGGTGCTCGATCGACGTACCGGCCGCCTCGCCGTGGTTCTTGAAAATCGTAACCTGATCGATCCGCGGGTCGGAAGAGGCGAACTTGAAGCGGTTGAGGTAGGTCTGGATAATGATCTCGACCTGGGCGTCCCCGAGCAGCGATGTGGTCATATTGTGCACGGGCGTTTCGACGATCACTTCGTGGATCCCCACACCCGTAACCGTCCGCCGGATGCCCTGGACCTCGCGCTTGCGCTCCCCTTCGTAGTTGAGCGCGGCGAACTTGTTGGGCGTGACGCGCACTCGCCAACTGTTCGTGTCGGGAACCACGTACGTGGCGGGCGGCGTCATCGCCTCGTTGCCCGGACAGAACGGGCATTTGTCGTCGTGCGGCGGGAGGGGTTTCCTCTCCTGCTTCCTGACGAATTGATCGGGGCGCTTCGCCCGCTCGGTGGCGATGACGACCCACTCACGCGTAATCACGTTGTATCGAAGTTCAGGCATGGGATCCTTCCTGAGAAGAAAGTTGAGAAACATCTCGGACGACGCGAAAACCGTAATCCGTGTACTGAAATTCCGGCGGGATGCTGGAGCGCGCCGCGCAGCGGCTGACTTTCACGTGATGCCGCCACGAGCCGCCTCGCGAAGCGCGCCGTGTCCCACTCGCGGGCCCCGGCGGGTTGCGGGCGGCCGAGACCGCATAATAATCATCCTGGAACCAGTCGGCGCACCACTCGTGCACATTTTCGCAGAGATCGTAAATTCCGAATACATTCGGCGCATCACCGCCCACCGGCAACGGGCCGCGCAATTCCCCGCCCCAGCGGCGCCGGTACTCGGGCCGATCTTGCGGCGGTTCGTCCCCCCAAGGGTAAAGACAACTCTCTTGGCCGCCGCGCGCGGCGAATTCCCACTCAGCCTCCGTCGGCAGGCGGTAATTGCGCCCGGTCACTGCGCTCAGCCACTCGCAATACTCCACGGCTTCAAACCAGCTCACCGCAACAACCGGCTGATCAGGGTGATCCAAATCAGAATCATTCCAGCCGGGCGGCGCAGGATGGTGAGTGGCATCGAGAAACAGCGCGAAGTCGCGGTTGCGCACCTGATAGATCGCCATCTCGAAAGCGTCCCCCCAGACGCGGTGGACCGGCCGCTCTGCCTCCTGGCCGTGCTCCGAACCCATCAGGAACGCACCTGCGGGGACCAGCCGGCACGGCGGGTCCGGCGTGTTCTCGGAGAGGGGTTGAATCGAATCGTGCGCCGTGAGGGATTGAGTCAAGCTTCGGTTTTTCTCCCGCGGTTTGGGGTTCCCAAAAGAAGTCGCATTCTATAACATTC
>CAZTHM010000069.1:2644-4953 GCA_964613505.1 uncultured Acidobacteriota bacterium
CAATTCACCAAGACGCTCGAGGCTTTTTCGCAGTACGCGGTGCGCGACACGCCGGAGGTTCTGGCCGAGAAGGTGGAATTCGCCAAGCCGCAACCGACCGACGTCGTGTTGGATGTGGCTTGCGGCCCGGGCGCACTCGCGCTGGCGCTGGCGCCGCGAGCCCAGTTCGCGCGCGGCATCGACCTGACGGAAGAAATGGTTCACAAGGCCCGCGCTTTCCAGCTCGAGCGGCAGATCGTGAACGCCGCGTTTGATTGCGGCGAGGCCGAGCAGTTGCCCTATCGCGATGCCACATTCGATCTGGTCACCTGCCAGATGTCTTTCCATCACATGCCCAAACCCGAATTGGCGCTGCGGGAAATGGTCCGGGTGACGAAACCCGAAGGCCGGATTGTCGTCATCGACACGCTGAGCCCCGAAAGCGACACGAAATTCGAGCTGCACAACCGCATCGAAAGCGCGCGTGATCCTTCCCACACCGAGGCGCTGCGACTGACGACGTTCCTCGAAATGTTCGAGAAATGCGGGCTGGAAATCGCTCGCCAGACGATGAAGCGCCGCCCGCGCTCCTTCAACCAGTGGATGCTGCGCGCCGGGCTCGAACCCAAACACAAACGCTACCTGGAAGCCCGCAAGATGCTGGAAGATTCCATCCCCGGCGATCGCGCCGGATATTCGCCGGTGGTACAAGGCGACGATATCTTGATTGTGCACAACGAGGGGATGTTTGTGCTTGCCCGACCAAGACCCGAGTAGGGGCGGGCTCAGTCCCCGAGCCGAGTGGCATTCCCGTCCTCTGCGACTGCCGCCTGTTTTCTGCCGACTGCCTCATCTCTGCCGAACGGCCACTCCCGCTGAATCCGCGCCCTCACAAAAAAAGCTGCGCTGCCGACGACAAACACGGCCAGCGCGAGCAGCAGTGACTGCCACTTGGAGGTAGCGAGGATGTAGATCCATCCGGCGATGATGACAATTCCCGGCAGCGGGTAAAGCCACATCTTGAAGGGGCGCGGAAGGTCCGGCCTTTTGAAGCGCAACACGAAGAAGCCGATGGCCTGCGGAAGGTATTGGCTGCTGACCCGGATGGCCACCAGGCTGCCGATCACTTCCGGCAGTTTGAGCAGGCTGAAGGCCGCGGCGACGAGGCCGAGCACGATCAGGGAGACGTGAGGGAAATCGCCCTTGGGATGGAGGCGGGAGAAGACACGGAAGAAATTCCCATCCACGGCCGCCGCGTAAGGGATTCGGGTGTACCCGAGCAGGACGGAGAAGACCGAGGAGAATGCGATCCAGAGCATGAGGACCGTCATCAGGTTGCCCGCGTGGCCGCCGTAGAGTTTCTCGATGTAGGTGGAAGCGATGAACTTGCTGTGTTGCGCCTCCCGCCAGGGGACCACGCTCAGAATGGAGGCATTCATCAGAAGGTAAAGCACGGCGACCGCCACGATGCTGAACAACATGGCGCGCGGAATGACCCGGCCCGGGTCGCGGATTTCCTCCGCCAGATAGCAGACATTGTAATATCCAAAATAGTCATACATCGCGAAAAGCGTCGCGGCGCCGAGCCCCGCCCAGAAGGTGAAGTTGAGGCGGAAAGCGTCGGGCGGGAAATCGAAAATCCGCTCGGCGCTGAGTTGCGGGAGCCCCGAGCCCACAATCCAGAAGCAGCCCAGGAGCACGCCGCCGAGGAGGATAAGGGAAAGGTTTCCGAGGTGGCGAATCCGGCGGTAAAGCACCAGGATCATGACGAGAGGAACGAGCGAAGCAAAAACACGGATGCTCCAATCCGGCAGGGAGGGAACGAGGTAGTGAAAGTAGTTCGCAAACCCGATGGAGCCGCTCGCCACCGAGAGCGGCGCGGAAAACATGATCTGCCACACCATCAGAAACGAGAACCAGCGGCCGAACGTGTGGGGCCCGAAGGCTTCCCGCAGGTAGTTATAGCTTCCTCCGGCCTTGGGCATGGCGGCGCCGAGTTCGGCCCAAACCAGGCCGTCGCAAAACGCCAGCAGCGCGCCGACCACCCATCCCAGCATGGCTTGCGGCCCGCCCATCGTCGCGAGAAACAGCGGGATGGTGATGAACGGCCCGATGCCAATCATGTCGGTGATGGCAAGCGCGGTCGCCTGCACGAGGCCAAGGTCGCGCCGGAGGCCGGGTTTTGCAGTTGGCTCTGTCAAGAATCACTCGCCAGGAGTTGGAAGTCGGCAGTCAGCCCTCAGCCATCAGCATTCTCTTGCCTCAGTGAGGGGGATTGTCCTTTGTCCTTTGTCCTTTGTCCTTTGTCCTTTGTCCTTTGTCCTTTGTCC
>CAZTHM010000069.1:5053-12028 GCA_964613505.1 uncultured Acidobacteriota bacterium
GTCCTTTGTCCTTTGTCCTTTGTCCTTTGTCCTTTGTCCTTTGTCCTTTGTCCTTCGCCCCTTGACTCTCGACATTCACAAGCAAATTTGCAGATGGCGTCCCCGGCCGCCTAGAACCGGGAGAGTATACGTGATTCTGTAAAGGCTTTGTCGCTGGCGTTCAAACAACCCTCAATTCGGACGCGCGCCCAGAAAGAATCTGATTTGATATTGTTCGCCTTGGCAGTAGAGTAGTGGCCGTAAGCCCAAGCCCTTCGAATCGACAGGTCACCGAGCATGGGCTCCCGCCTCAAGAAAATCACAGTCGCTGGTGCGGTATTCGTCACTTCCTTACTGGGAGCGGTAGTTCTCCGCGAACCCGCGCATCAAACGCGCTACGAGCGCCTCGTCAATGCCCGAGGAATGCCGTTGCGCGTGGTCGTCTTCACTCCGAATCCGCGCCCGGCATCGAAACTTCCTGCCGTCATTCTCGCCCAACCTGTCAACACGCCCACCGAATACGGACGAGCCTTGACGATGGAACTGGTCACGGAGGGTTATCAAGTTCTGACTTTCGATTGGCGCGGATGGGAGCCCGCCGAGAATCGTCAGTTCGCGCGCAGCGGCACGCCGGAGTTCCTGCTACTGGATATGATGGCCGCGGTCGCCTATCTGCGCAGCTTGCCGGAAGTGGATCCCGACCGCATCGCGGTTACGGGACACTCCGCGGGCGGGACTTTGGCCATCCAGGCAGGGACCAGCGATCCGCGAATTGCTGCCGTGGCTGCTATCGGCATGGAGGCAGACGTCACCACCACGCGCCCGCCCAATCTTCTCTGGGCGCTGGGGCTCTACGACGAATTTCGCACGCCCCTGCGCATGTTGGACTATTTCCATGCCAGCGCCAACACCGCGGCCGGAATGAACGTCACGGTCGGCGATTTCGGCGCGGGGACGGCGCGCCGCCTGGCCGTCTCACCCACGGCCGACCACTTTACGGAACTTCGCGACCGCACTCTGCACCGCGAGATCGTCAACTGGTTTAATCAGGCAACAGGAAAACCTCCAACGGCAAGACATTTCTGGATGCAAGCCCGCGAATGGCTCCTGCTGGTGGCCTGGCTGTCCGGCCTGCTAGTGGTCATCTGGAGCTTGCTGGGATTCATACGCGTTCCTCGCGCGCCGTGGGTCGCGCGCCTGGTGCCCGCTCTGTCGTTGGCGGCAATCTGGGTAATCGCGCACCTCCCGACCTGGGACCCGTGGATGCGCAAAAATGTGATTCAGTTATTAGTCATCGCGACCCTGACCGTAGGATTCGCCCGGCGTTCAGGCAACGAACAAGCATCTCCGCCGTCGCAGGCCGGAGGGAAGGCGCTCCGCCTCGCCGCTCTTGTCTGGCTGAGCTTTTTCTTGACGCTGGTGGTCAACAACGCCGCCAGCTATTTTCTCAAGCCGGTATTCCTTGTCTGGGCCCCGGTATTCGCTGTGCAACACTTGGCGGACCTCTCCAACATTTACACGCTAGTTTATCCTCACACCCTGTTCTTCGCGCCTGCCGGGCCGGAATCGCTGGTCGTAAAGTGGTGGGTTTACGTCCTGCTCGTCGCGGAGACGCTCGCTCCCGGCATCGTCCTGGGAACGTTGGCACGCCGCGGCCGGCCGCAGGAGGCGCAGCCGGCGCGTCGAGTCCCTGTGGCCACACTGGTCGTTCTGGCCGGGCTGTTCATCGTGTTGAGCGTCGTTATCGTCCTACGGCTCCAGCAGGGCTTCCTCACCGGCGACAGCGCGCTCGCGGCCGGACGGTTTCTCCTGCGGTTTGCGGTTTTGCCGATCGTTTTGTTCGCCGGCCTGCGGCGTCTGACGCGCCGCCGGCTTACGGCGCATTGACCCCTGGACTGCTTCTCGACCTTTTCCCGCTCGCCAAACTTAACTCAGCTTTGGTCGCCGGGCGTTTCTCCGAGTGGTTCGTCAGGATGGTAATGGTGGAGGGCGCGGATGGCTTTGCCTTGGGGGAGTTTGCGGAGCAGGTAAACGTATGGGTAGGCGGGAGGTCCCGGTTGCTCGCCTAATACTTCATAATATGCGTCTTCATATTCCACCGTCATCAAATGGTCCCAGGCGGGTTTGGGCCGGCAACTGGCGATGCGCAACTCGTACTTCTCGCCCGCGACGCGTTCCACCAAATCCGGCACGGGCGGAGGCATCTCGCGCTCGGCGCGCCTTTGCGCCCGGAGCGATTCAAACCACGCTATGATTCGCGCTGGAAATGACGGGCCGGCCTCCTTGCGAAGAACCTCTGCGGGGTCATAGTCGTGGATCGTGCGCACCACCCAGCCGGATTTGGATTTCCGCAGACGATAGATGAAGCGGCGCGGCGGCTTGCCGTCCTGCTGTCCGAGGACTTCATACAGTTGGCCTTCGTGCGAGACGGTCATCATGCGGTCCCAATCCCGTTTCGGCCGGCAAGTGAAAACCCGGAGGTCGTAGTCGGGACTGTAGACCGACTCGACGATATCCGCCACGCGCGGGCCGAGCGCGCGTTCCATCCGCCATTCGCCGACCCGCTCATCAGCCCAAGCCACAAGGTGGAGGGGCAGAGTCCCGATCGTCTCTTCGGTCGTGGCCGCCGCAACGGCTCGCACCGCCCCCTCCACCGCGAAATAGAGGAGCACCCAGGTCAGCGGCTGGAGAAAGTACTCCACCATGGAGACGTAGCCCATCCCATACTGCACGGCCGGCGCCGCCAGGACGCCCTCCTGGCCCTTGGCGATCGCCTGCTCAGCCATCGCGCCGACTTTCGCCTGAATGAACCCCAGGTAGCGAACAACGAAGATCAGCAGACACCCCAGGCCTTCGATGACGCCGGAGACCAGGGCGCCGTTGCGCAAATCCATGCCCGCGTAAACCGACAGGCGGACCCGGTATCGCCGAGGCAGTAAGGAGAGAAAGATGCTCAGCAGGAAACTCATCGCGGCAATTCTCTAGATTCGGGAGCAGCTCGTACCCGCGTGCCCGGAGAGCGCCCCGAGGCTGCGCGGATTATACAACGCCGCAGGGCGCTCGCGGCGATTCTCGCTTCCCCTCTGCCCCCTCTCTGGCCGGATCGGTCCCGTCCGCCAGCCGACATTTTTTCTCTTGACTTTTGAGAAGAGTTATGCTAGCATCTTAGGCTACTGTTGC
Source organism: uncultured Acidobacteriota bacterium (assembly GCA_964613505.1). Lineage (GTDB taxonomy): Bacteria > Acidobacteriota > Terriglobia > UBA7540 > UBA7540 > CAZTHM01. The sequence goes on from CAZTHM010000069.1 coordinate 8,213, forward strand.
TCCGGGCGAGAGACGGTGCCGGGCGGAGGACCGTTACGATGGCCGGATGGGTGGCGCGAGGTTCACCACTTACATACATGGTGAATCCAAGGCGAACATCCATGCCCCGAGAGTGAGGAGAGTCTAAAAGATTGTTTTTTGACCCCCCTAAGCTGGTATGTAGCTTTAAACAAACAACATAGCAGCTTTTGGAGGCCCCAAAACGTGCTGAATTCTGTCGAAATCAAGCGATTTAGTGTCGCGAACAGTACAAAAACGGTCAAAACTGGCTCAATCTTGTGGAGCAACACTAATTGAAAACAAAGCAGTTAGGTAATTCGGACAAGAGGTCCGAAGGCGAACCCTTGGTCCTCCTGGCCCTCCGCGAGACCAGGAAATAATCGGCTCTGTTTACAACTATTGAAATACCCTGCGGCGAGCGTGGGAGCAGGCAACCACCGGGGGTTGGCCTACGGTCCCGGCGGCGTAGGCGGGGCCGCGTACTGCGCGATCTTGTACTCAAAAGTTTGCTTGCCCTTCCCCGTGGCGCGGACGATGAGTGTTGCGGTTTGGGGGGTCGAGCGCACGAGCGCCAAGGCACGCTTCGGATTCAGGACGCTGAGCGCCGTCGCGAGGCCGTCAGATGTGATGGCATTGGGCGCGACCACGGTCACGCTACTGTGGCCCACGAGGGCGCGCCCGGTGCGCGGATCGATGATGTGGGAGTAGCGGATGCCGCCGATTTCGGCGTGCTGCTCCGCGTCTCCCGAGGTGGAGACCCCGGCATCGTGCAGCAGCAGGAATCGCGTCGGCGGCTTATCGGGAGATTCGAGCGGCGCAATGCCGATGCGCCAGCCCGGCTGATCGGGCGGCGGCGCCCCCACCACGATATCTCCGCCCGCCGCCACGAGCGCCCGGGAGATGCCGTGTCGTGCCACAACTTTCAACGCCTCGTCCGCGGCGTAGCCTTTGGCGATGCCGCCCAAGTCGAGCAGCATACCGGGCTTGAGGAGCTGGGCGGTGCGCGCCTTCGCGTCGAGCCGGAGAAACTTGTATCCGACCAAGCGTCGCGCGGCTGCGAGATCCTGCTTGTCGGGCAGCTCGCGCCGGCGCCGCGCCCGGCGCCAGAGGCGGATGACCGGGCCAGTGGTGATATCGAAGGCGCCGTCGCTCCGTTTGGCCAGTTCCTGCGATTTCTCGAGGATGCGGAAGAGGTCTTCGCTGACCGCGACGGGCGGCCCGCCGGCTTTATGGCATAAGGACATTAATTCGCTGCCCGACTGGTAGTCGGTCATGGTATTATCCAGCCGCGCGATTCGCTCAAAGGCTTCGTCCGAGACGCGGGCGGCGAGCGCCGCATCCGGCGCGTAGAGGACGATTCGGAATCGCGTGCCCATGTGAGGTTGCGAGAATTCGAAGCGGGTCAACGGCGGCTCGGCTGCAAGTCGGCAGACCAATGTCGCCCAGAAGAAGCCAGCCAGAATCCAGTTTCGTCCCCTCGTCGTCATCGCCTTCACGCGGCAAGACAATTTGAATGCCTCTTGCATGCTATCAAAATCGCCTTGAGCGCACATCGCTACATGACGGAGCGCGACCTTGAAGCGAGTTTTGTTCTCAGCTAGTGGTATACTGATTGGCTCGACGATCTTTCTGTGGCAATTGGCCGGACACCCCTCGCAGACCGGCTCGACGCCCTCGCCCGCCGCCGAGAAAGAGATGAAGCCCTATACGGAGACGCTTACCGGGAGCACCGTCAAGTTCGACATGGTGCCGATTCCGGGAGGGACTTTCACGATGGGCAGTCCCGCCACCCAACGCGGCCGCGCGCCCGACGAGGGCCCACAACACAAAGTGAAGGTTCGGCCTTTCTGGATGGGCAAGACGGAGATGACCTGGGAAGCGTTCGACATCTACGCCTTCAACCGGAACCTGGCCAAAGCCGTGGAGCCGGCTCCGAACGCGGGCAAAGGCGCCGACGCCATCACGCGGCCCACGCCTCCGTACTCCGACCCGACGTTCGGCTATGGCCGAAAGGGACATCCGATTATCAGCATCTCCCATCACGCGGCGATGGAGTTCACCCGGTGGCTTTCAGAAAAGACCGGCAAATCCTACCGCCTGCCCACCGAAGCGGAATGGGAATACGCCTGCCGGGCCGGCACCACCACGCCCTACGACTTTGGCGTGACCCCCGGACCGTTGAGCCAGTACGCCTGGTTCCGCCTCAATTCTGACGATATGCCCCATGCGGTCGCCTTGAAGAAACCCAATGCTTGGGGACTCTTCGACATGGATGGCAACGTCGCGGAATGGGTGCTCGACCGTTACGACAAGGACTCCTACAAAAACTTTGACCCGCAGGCTCCCGCTGATTCGCCGGTGTTGATTCCTGGCGCGGAGCATTACCCACACGTTGTGCGCGGCGGTTCGTGGGATGATGACGCCGCCAAATCGCGCTGCGCGGCGCGCCGGCCTTCGACGAAGGACTGGAACCAGCAGGACCCCCAGCGCCCGCAAAGCATCTGGTGGCTGACCGACGCGCTGCATGTGGGCTTTCGCGTTGTTCGGCCTTTGGAAGAGCAGGAAGACTTGAAAGCCGTCAGGTCTCAAGTGACGCCGTAGGGTGATTTGGACGGTGTCAGAAGGACTTTCGGAGAGATAATAAGTCTCGATACAGAAAGATGATCATTCCGGCTCAAAATTCGTATCGCATTCGATGGAGGAGATTGCAATGACTAAACCAAGGGAAACGGGAAAAGATCGAACCACGCGCCGCGAGTTTCTGAAAGGTTCGACCGCGGCCGTGGTGGGCAGCGCCGCCGCGGCAGGCTGGACGATCCCTGCCGTGCACGCTGCGGGCAGTGATGAAATCCGCGTCGGGCTGATTGGCTGCGGCGGCCGGGGCACCGGCGCCGCCGAAGATGCCGTGACCGGAGCGCCGGGAGTCAAACTGGTCGCCATGGGAGACGTTTTTAAGGACCGGGTCGAGGCCTGCCTCGGCAGCCTGAAAAAGACCGTGGCCGACAAGATCGACGTCCCCGCAGACCGCCAGTTCGTGGGACTCGACGCGTACGAGAAAGTTCTGGCCAGTGACATCAATTACGTGATCCTCGCGACGCCGCCGGGGTTCCGGCCACAGCACCTCAAGGCCGCGGTCGAAGCCGGCAAACACATTTTCTCCGAAAAGCCTATGGCTGTGGACGGACCGGGGATTCGCACCTGCTTTGAGCTCTACGAACAGACCAAGGCCAAGAAGCTGGGCGTCGGCATCGGCACGCAGCGCCACCACCAGACCGGCTACATCGCTACGATGAAGGAAATCCACGCCGGCGCCATCGGCGACATCGTCTCCGCCCGCGCCTATTGGAACCAGGGGGAAATCTGGGTCCACCCGCGTAAGGAAGATTGGACAGACCTCGAATGGCAATTGAGAAATTGGTATTACTTCGTTTGGCTATGCGGCGACCACATCGTCGAGCAGCACATCCACAATCTGGACGTGGTGAACTGGGCGATGAAGGCGCATCCCGTCAAGTGCGTCGGTTTGGGCGGGCGCCAGTTCCGTACCGGGCCGGAATACGGCAACATCTACGACCACTTCGCGATCGACTACGAATACGCGAATGGCGTTCACATGATGAGCATGTGCCGGCAAATCCCGAAATGCCAGAACAGCGTCTCCGAGGCGCTGCATGGGACCAAGGGTTTCTGTCAGGTGGACAAGTACACTATCACGGGCGCGAAACCTTTCAAGTTCCCCACTCGCGATAAGGAGAACCGGCCTTACGTGCAGGAGCACACCGACCTGATCGCCAGCATCCGCGCCGGCAAGCCGGA
>CAZTHM010000070.1:0-4629 GCA_964613505.1 uncultured Acidobacteriota bacterium
TAGGGCTCCTGATTTGCTGAAACACGTCTACGGTTTGCAATCCGCACTCGTGGCAGTTACCATTTGACACTTCATGTGGGAATTCCTTCCACCCCAAGTCCGGTTGCGTGGGACGCCGCGCCTGCGAGAACCGGACGCGCTTCAACTCCGCAAGGACTATGAGCGCTTCCGCGCCGGCCTGCCCCGCCCGCTTGAGCCTTACATCCTCTCATCCTATGGAATCGACCTTACGAGCGACTATGGCGGTTTGAAGCTGAAGAACCCTTTCGGCAAGGCCTCGGGCCAACTTTCGCTGGCGCGTCACCAGGTGGTGAAGGACGCGGAAGCCGGCTTGGGATTTGTGGTTCTGAAGACCCTCATCGCGCAGGATCGTGCCGGCGAGCAGACGATGGGGGAATGGGCAATTCCCGAGACGCGCATGCTGGTGGAGCGGATTCGCGGCCGGAGCGGGGAGGAAGGCTGGACGGTCACGTGGAAGGGCCGCGGCTGGTTTGATACGTTCCAGGCTTACCTCCAACTTTTCGATGAATCACTAGCGATTGGCGACGACGCCGGCATGCCCGTCGCGCCCTCGGTGAAATACCATCTCCCGACACCGGAGGAAGACTCCTGGAAGGAAGATGAATACACCTTCACGACCGGCGCGCTGGTTGACGTCTGGACCCGGCACCACCAAGATAAGCCGATGCCCCTGGAAAAAGACTTCAGCCCCACGCTCGCCGGCTCCGGGCGCGCTGCGCAGCAAACCAAAATCCTGGAGTGGATCGAGAAGGTCCCGGGTTTGATGCATAGGGCGGCGCCCGGCAAGGTGGCGGTCGGCCTCAAGATCTTCAACACGCTCTTTGCAGACAGCTTTCAACTCTGTCTGCTCGACGCCGTGCATGCACCTCCCATCTCCAGTAATGCCCGCACCGAATTCCTGGTGTATGCTAACCGCTTGTTCGATCCGGCAAAGAGCTTTGAAGACAAGGTGGGCGTGGCCTACGGCGGACCCGACTTGAGCGACCGGAATCTGGCGGTGCTGGAAAGGTATCTTGCGGCGCGCCTCGAGTCGCCGGCGGCGGCGGATGCTGCTCCGGCGCTCCCGATCAGCGCTACGGGCGACATCCACTCCGGCCGGATTGCAGCGGAGTACCTTCTGCGCGGCGCGTCGAGTTTCCAGATGCACACGCTGTTTCAATTGCCCGACAGCGAGTTCGCAATGCAGGGTGGCGGCAAAACGGAAAAGGCTTTACATCGTTTGCTCTTTGAGCCGCAGGAGGGATTTATCGCCTGGGTTTTGCACCTCCGCGAAAGATTCGCGTGGAAACCCGAGCTGAATGTTCTCGAAATGGCAACGTGGTGCCAGCACAACTGGAAAAATGTTGCCGAGTCATCGGCGGATTGAGGAATGGTGTGAGCGCTTCGACGCACCGCCGTAGTTCAATGCCCCGATGGCTCGACGAATCGATGGCCTGTTAATCTCATGCCCAACCAATTTCGTGTTATGACCACGGCCGAGATCCCGGAGGGGATGCGGCTGAAAGACCTCGCCGGATGGAACCAGATTCCCGGCGACTGGGAACGATTTCTGCGCGCCAGTCCGGAGGGTTGTTTCTTTGTGGAAGAGCGCGGGCAGGTGATCGGCACGGCGACGACGATCATCTACGGGGGAAGAGTCGCGTGGATCGGCATGGTGCTGGTTGACCCTGATCATCGCGGCCGGGGCATCGGCACCGGCCTTCTGGAAAAGGCGATCGAACACCTGGACGCGTGTAAAGTCCCCACGATGAAACTCGATGCCACGCCACAAGGCAAACCCATCTACGAGAAACTGGGATTCGTTCCTGAATACGAGATTGAACGCTGGGTCCTGCATCGCCCGCCTGCCGTTCAGGTAGAATTGAAGCCGTCTCCCCTCCCAGATATCGGCAGGATTGCGGAGCTGGACCTGGAAGTCTTTGGAGCCGACCGGGGTGATCTGCTCCATTCCCTTCACCTCGACGCGCCGGATTTCACCCTGGCCGTGGATCTGCAGGGTGAAATCGTTGGCTACGCCCTCGGCCGCGGAGGCTCGCGCGCGGACCACCTCGGCCCCTGGATGGCGTGGGACGAACCCAGTGCGTGGGAGCTTTTGGATGAGTTCCTGCGGCGCTCGGCGCGCGACACGGTGTTTGTCGATTGCCTGAAAGATAATGCCGTGGCACGGGCGCTGCTTCGCTCGCGGAACTTTCAGTTTTCGCGGCCGTTGACTCGCATGTATCGCGGCCCCAATTCGCACCCCGGGCGGCCGGAATTGCTCTGCGCCATCCTGGGGCCGGAATTCGGATAAGAACTCAGTGACAAGTGACGAGTGACAAGTGACGAGCAATGGTGCAGCCCGTGGCGCAACGCATGTCTTCTACGGCTGGTGGATTACTCTCGCCGCGTTCCTGAACCTCTTCTGCACGGTAGGGATCGTCTATTACGGCTTCCCGGTTTTCTATCCTTCGCTGGTTGAGTCGCTGGGATTCACGCGGGCCCAGGTCACGCAAGGATTCCTCTACGGTTTCGTCGTCGTGGGGCTGGCGCTGGGATTCCTGGCCGGAGTGCTCATTGACCGTTGGGGCCCGCGGCGGGTCATTCGTCTGGGCATCGGGTTTGTCGGCCTTTCGATGGTAGCGATGGGCTGGATGTCAACGCTGTGGCAATACTACGCGCTCTGTATTACGGAAGTTGTGGGGTACGTGCTGACCGGCCCGATTCCGAACCAAGTCCTGATTGCCAATTGGTTTCGTGCCCGGCGCGGACGAGCCATGGGCCTGGCTTATCTGGGCCTCGGCGCGGGCGGGGCCGTCGCGCCACTGCTCATCGGCGAGCTGATTGGGCGGTTCGGCTGGCGCCAGGCTTTCGTAATCGTTGGCATTCTGATTCTCGTCGTCCTCTTCCCCGTGGCCCAATGGATCACCCGCTCGAAGCCGGAAGATCTCGGGCTGCAGGTGGATGGAGCAAGCGAGATTGTCGATGCGACCTCCGCCCCTGCCATTCCATCCGTGGACGTCGGAAGCGCGGTTCGCTCGCGCAATTTTTGGCTGATCATCGGCGGCGCGACGCTGACCATCGGAGCGATCGGAACCGTCAGCCAGCATCTGATTCTCTTCCTGAAGGACCAGCAGTTCACGACCGCGCAGGCCACGCGCATGGCGAGCGGACTCCTGGTTTCGAGTCTCGCGGGGCGCGTGATTGTTGGTTTTTACGCCGACCGCTTCTCAAAGAAGAATGTGATGGCGCTCTTCTATTTGCTTCTGGGGCTGGCCATTCCCCTTCTGTTCCTAGCTCCCAACCGCATTGCCCTTTGGGCATTCGTGGTGATTTTCGGGTTCGCGATGGGCGCCGACTACATGCTGATTCCGCTGGTCACGGCGGAATGTTTTGGCCTGGCGGCGCTCGGAAAACTGCTCGCCCTGATCATCATGGGCTATTCGCTGGGCCAGTGGTTCGCGCCCTGGGTCGCGGGGAGGATCTTCGACACCTACGGGAGTTACGACCTAGCCTGGTTGATCATGACGATGGCGGGAATTGTGGGCGCCGCGACGATCTATTGCATTCGTCCCCGGCAGTCTGGAGAGCCGGCGCGACATTGACGGCGTGAGCGCATCTGGAATTTTTGGTTATTTCGTCTTCATTACAAACACACCATCCCATTCGCCGCTGGGGGGCTGTTCGATGAGTTCCCAGCAGCGTTGAACAAAGACGCGCGTGGGGCCGTCCTCGGGATAGTCGCGAAGTAATTCTCCAAACATTCCAATCGCCGTTTCCCACTGGCCGCTCCGGTAGGCCTCCAGCGCCGGGTGGAAGCGCTCGACGAGCTGACGGGTCTTGTCCCCATCCCGGACGTCGCCAAGGAGTTCGTAGATTCTTACCGGTTTGGCCCGGCCCGTCACTCGGATCAAATCGAGTTCGCGCGCCAGCATCTTGCCCTGCACCGCCTGGTAAGTCGACTCGCTGATAATCAGGCGAGTGCCGAATTCCTTGTTGAGTCCTTCCAATCGGGAGGCCAGGTTGACGTTGTCGCCCATGATGGTGAAATTGAAGCGGCGCTTGGAGCCCATGTTCCCCACCAGCATCGGGCCGGTATTGATGCCGATTCCGATGTTGAGCTGGGGCTTGCCTTGCGCCTTCCATTGGACATGGAGCACCTGCAGAGCCTTGAGCATGGCGAGTCCCGCCTTGCAGGCCCGCTCCGCATGATCGGTTTGGGGATACGGGGCGCCCCAAAAGGCCATGATGGAGTCTCCGATGTATTTGTCCAAAGTTCCCCAAAACTGAAAGATTACGTCCGTCATTCCCGAGAGATGCTCGTTCAGCAGCTCCACCAGGGCGTCTGGCGCCATCGCTTCTGAAATCGAAGTGAAGCCCCGGATATCACTGAACATCGCGGTCAGCTCTCGCTCCTCGCCGCCCAGACGAAGCTGCTCCGGGTGCTCGAGAAGCTGATTGATGATGCTGGGCGCCACATACTGCTGGAATGTCCCGTGCACCTTCTTTCTTTCCCGCTCCTCGAAAAAGAACCGGTAGCTGACGATCGCCGCGTAGTTGACCGTCAGGGTGGCGGTAGGAAGGAAAGCGGCAATCCAGGTGCTCTGGGTGGAAAAAAGGTATTGGGCCAAC
>CAZTHM010000070.1:4639-11987 GCA_964613505.1 uncultured Acidobacteriota bacterium
GTCCGAGAGTGACAACCAGGATGGCGGTGGCGCGGGAGGGAGGGACAACGTTTAACAATACCCCCGCCGCCAGGCTGAAGAGGAGGATGAAGCCGAGATCAATCAGGTTTTCGCGCGGGCCGCGGCGAATAAAATGCCCATCCAGCAGATTCTTGATGAAGGTGGCGTGGACCTCGACCCCAGGGAAGGCTTCGGTTTGGAAAGGCGTGACGGCCATATCGGCGATGCCCGTGGCCGTCGGCCCAATCATCACCAACTGATCGCGAAACACCTCCGGGGGAACCTTGCGCTGCACGACATCGGAAAGTGGATAGGTTGGGAACGCACCTGCCCTGCCGTAGAAATAGATCTGAACAAATCCCTCCGGGTCGGTGGGGATCGAGAGATTCCCGATGTCGATGCGCTCCAGGCCGTTGACGTTGAAATAGACGCTGACTTCCTCCAGCGGGCGGTTGGTATAGGCCAGAAAGGCCGCCATGTCGAGGGAGGGGTAGAAACTCCCGCGAAAACGCATAATCGCCGGGACGCGCCGGACCACTCCGTCGGCATCGGGAATGACGTTGTAGTAGCCGAAATTCTTGGCGTACATTGCGAAGGCGGGCAGATTGGGTGAAACACTGTCGTATTCGCGCCCCCCGAATTCCTTCGAGAACTGCGGATTGATGATCTGGGGATAGGCCTGAAAGGACAAGTAATTCACGAACTCCGCCACCCGTTCCTGGTTTTGGGCCTGGACCTCTTCCTTGGGGAGAAGGAAGTACCCGAGGACGACATTTTCGAACCGCGAGAGCGCCTCGGAGAATTTCTTGTCGTTATCCGCGTCCGCCTCGAGAGCCTTGAGATGGCCATCGAAGGCGTGGTTTCGGCTGCCGGCTCGCGCCGCCTCGTCGTAATGTTGTCGCACCTCCCGCAGAGCCTGAAGGGCGGAATTCTGGTCAGGCTGGGGAAAGTTGACGTCGAAGGCGATAACTCGCGCCTGGGCCTCGCGCAAGACATCCACGACCTCGGCAAAGTTGCTGCGGGGAAATGGCCATCGGCCCAGGACATCCTGGCTTTTCTGGTCGATGGCCACGATGACGACGCCCTTCCCGGGGTCGCGCGGGCCGCGAATAAGGAATCGCGTGTCCAACGTCCGCAACTCGATGTCGCCGAGGAAACGGAGCGCAGGATTGGGATGGGGAACCAGATAAATAGCTATGTAAAGCCCCAGGCTGATCAGGCAAACGACCGTGCTGATGAGGAGGCCGCCCCGGTGCTTGCGAACGAACCGGAGGAATCCGGATGCGGATGTTCCAAACGGAGGTTTCATGCTTCCTTGTCCGCGTTCAGGCCCTCAAAGGGAACACCGAATCTGGATGGAAGCATACCATAGACGAGAACTCTCCCCCCACCGCCTCAGGGTGAACAGAAATCACGAAACACTGCTCAAGGCAAGAAAAAGCCTGGCGGATAACTTACCGCCAGGCTTCCATCCTGAGCATGCACCGTGACCTCCCGAAGGGTAAAAGGGAGACTCGGGCAAGGGGAAAGTGCTGGTGCCGGATTTGGCTAGTGCCGTTCCAACTATTTCGACCTTACCTCGCAGGGTCCGACCTCAAGCACTCCACGAACGTGTCTGTCCTAGTGCCTCGGCACAAAAAGTTGGAACGGCACTAGCTTTCTGTCATTACAAGCACGTACAGCCGGGCCCGCCCGGCGACAGGTTATCGATGATGATTTGCACGCCCTCCACGACGTTGTTCGCAGTCTCCGCAGCGTCCGCCGCCGTTTGGGCGGCCTCATTGTTAATAGCCGTCGCCTCCCCGAGAGTATCATTCGCCTTGGAAGCCGCGTCCTTGGCGTCACTCGCCTTGGAGGCCGCCGCACCAGCCAGGGCCGCGGACGAAGCGCCCGCTCCCGTGGCGATGCCGTTGGCCAGGTTCGTGCCAACCTGGACTCCCGCTCCCGCTGCTTGCCCTGTCGTCGCGCCGACGGACTGCATGGCCTGAGAGAGTTCTTGGGAGAGAGCCTCACCGACGTTCGTTTGGCCTACTTCCGCTCCCACTTGGCTGCCCGAGGCGGGAGAAGCGCCGGAAGGTGGCCCGGTTCTTGGGACGACCGTGGCCTGACCGGGCTGCAGTGTTACGACTCCAGGGAACGCGGGATTAAGGCTCTGGACAGTCACTGTTCCGTTCAGGCAAAACACCCGCGTGAGGTTGCGAAGCGCGTGGACGTTAAGAATTGTTCCCACCACGCCGATGACTGCGGTCTGCGTCCTGATCTGCATTCCCCCGCCGGCTTTTGTGATCTTGACAACCTCACCGCGCAGTCGCCCCAATTGCAGCTCAATCTGGGTCTGTTGGGTCTGGGCGTCATGCTTGACAATCTTCATCACCGACCTTGCGCCCACATTCAAAAAGGAGCCGTCGAGAAGCGCGATTCGGACGCGACCCGTTTTCAAGGTTCGGACCGTGTCTTCCCAGACGAGCGGATCCGCGACCTTCAGCGGCGCTTCCGCGGTCTGCCCCGTGTGCTTGACCGTTCCCTCGGGGATGGCATTGGCGACTTTTCCGGCCGGCTGACCAGCCGCCTGAGGCCCGCCCGGGCCGAGTTGGAGATGCTTGCCGGGAGAAAGAACCACGGGAGCGCCCTTCCCGCGCACCTCGACGTGTCCCCGGTCGGCGAAAATGCCAGCAGAATTTCCGACCATGGCGATTCTGCAGAGGGCCGGGAAACCGGCTTCCCCACGGACCAGCACCGTGGCTCCCAGCACGCTGACCCGCCCCGACTCGAGGCTGCCGTTCCGGATGGCCACGGCGCCCTTCCTCAGGTTTATGGCCGTGGAACCCGTCTCCCCGGACAACGCCACCTCGCCGTCCGCCGAAAGCGTCGCGGCCGTGCCGGTTTGAAAGGTCATGACGGCAACCGAGGCACTCCCCGTGGTGATGACATCACCGGCGAAGAACGCGGTCCCCGAAGGCGCGGGCTGCTTGTCAACCCACACTTCACCCTTCGCAGCGACAAATCCCAAGGGACGGAGCTTGTCCTGGCGCGCCGCCGCAAAAATATTGACGCTTGCCAGGAGAAGAATTGCCGCTACCAACCCGAAGATACGTCGCCCGGACATGTAGAAACCCTCCTTGTTACTGCCTTCTCCAGACTCAGCACCCTGGGTGCCGGTCAATTCACCTTCAACGTCAGGTTGGTGGTGTTGGTCAGGGTGGCCGGAGAAGTTCCCGGCGCGGCGGTATAGGTGCCGGTAATCGTCAGGGTGAACGTTCCCGCCGGCGTGCCGCCGGAGTTGAAGTTCATCGACCCGCCGCCTCCGCACGATGCCCACAGCAACATCGCCAGCATGACGGCCGCCAGCACCAGCCGCTGTAGCGCCGGTGTCCTCATCCCGATCTGATCGGGACGGCGAGACGCCACCGCTACAGCCAGCAGCGCCAGCAGCGCGGCCAGCAGCAGGAGCGGCAGTCCACGGTGTCCGCCCAGCGGCGGCAACGTGAACAAGGCCCCCGGTCCCGCCCCCGCCCGCGCCGTGGTGCTCACTCGTACCTTCACTTGTGCCAGGCCCGAGCCGTCCAGCGTCACCGCCGAGGGTTGCACCGTGCACGTTGCTCCCTTCGGCGCGCCGCTGCACGCGAGCGCCAGCGGCCCCGCCAGCCCGTTGATGGGTCGAATCGCCAGCGAGTAGCTCGCCGTCTCGCCCGCTAAAACGTTGGCCGAGTCGGGCGCCTGCGTGAAGGCGAAGTCGGAGAACCGCATCGAGATCAGCTCCGACGCTGTCCGGAATTCGCTCACCGAGTCCACCCGCACCGCCACCGAATCCGCCGTCACCGCTCTCAGATTGCTCACCCGCAGCGTGCTCGCTCCACTGGGCGCGATTACCGCCGGGTTCAGCGCGCAAGCGGCGGGATTCGCCACCGAGCAGCTCAGGTTCAGACTCACCGGCGAGCAACTCGGATTGCCGTCCGCAATCTCGAAGTCCTGCGCGTCGGTCCCGCGCAGCAGCGTCGTCGAGCGCACTTTCGCCAGCAACGCGCACGCCGGCGTTCCCGTCCCCGTCAGCAGCACGATGTCCGGGTTGCTCGTGGCGTTGGAAGTGATCGTCAGGGTCTGACTCACCGTTGTCGTCGCCGTGGCGAGGAACTTGAAGTTGATGTCGCACTTCTGCCCCGAGGCCAGGGGAGTGTTCGCCAGACAGGACGGATTCGCCGTCACGACGCCGGCGGGATTGAGCGTGAACGGCGCCGTGATGCCGCTGAAACTCGAGATGATCAGATCACTCGGCCCGTTATTGGTGATGGTCACCGTCTTGACCGGACAGTCCTTCCCCACCGGATTTCCGGGGAAGCTCGCACTGTTGGCGGAGAGCGTGATCTGCGGCGAAGTGGCGGCGGTAAGCTCGCCATTGACCACCAGTCCGAAAGCGCTGCCTGCTCCCACACTAATCTCCTGAAGCTGGGTTCCCGAGGCGATATCAAACTTGTAGGCATTTCCCGTGGCGTAGGCGGCGCTCCAGAACGATGTCCCGTCCGGGTCCAGGTTCAGCGCGAAGAAGGTAAACTCCCCAGACACGGTATACGTTTGGATGACATTCCCTGAGGAGTCCAGATGAACTACGTTTTGTCCGTTGGCCGCCAATACGCTGCCATCGCGCAGAATTCGTAGCGCGTAGACATCGGTCAGGCCGGTTGCGAAATCCGCGCCTTGCACACCGGTTGTCAAATCCACCTGGTGGATATTCGGTCCTTCGTCCGAGAACAGCATCGTGGTCTGGTTGGCTGCCAAGTCCATCCAATCGACCCGCACACCAGGCAGAAACGTGGTGATCGGTGTCCCATCCGGAGCGTACTTGTGGATGCCGCTTCCAGAAGTGCCCGACACGTCGCCGATATAGACATCTCCCACGGCGTCAAAAAGGATTGTTTCAGCGGCAAACAGGTCCGAGACGAAATTGCCCAATGGGTTGCCGCTGCTGTCGAATTTGGTCACATTGGAGGAGACCCCGGTGACGTACAGATTGTTGGCAGCATCGAAGGCCATCCCTGTTACGACACCGACGCCTGAGGCCAGCACCTGGATCAGGCTGCCGGTGGCGCTTCGACGCTGGATCTGGCTGCCAACCCCGATGAAGACTTCGCCTCGGGCAAACGGCACCGCGGTGCCCGTGCCGAGCAAGGGAAGCGCGAGCGGGCCGCCGGGCGCATCGCTGTTCACAATGAGTGTTCCATTGTCCGTGCCGACCACGTGGGGGGTGAACGTCACATTGATCGTGCAGCTCGCGAGAGCCGCCAGCGTGGCGGGCGAGATCGGACAGCCGGTGGCGCCGGAGGAGTCTGCAACGTAGTCACCGATTGTGGTAATGCTGGTGATCGTCAAGGGAGTAGAGGTAGCGGTGTTTTGCAGCGTCACGGTTTGCGCAGCGCTCGTCGTTCCAACATTCTGCGCACTAAACGTGATTTGCGTAATATCCCCTACCCAGACAGGAGCCGGCGGCAGCACAGCCACGCCCGCCAGGGTGACAATGTCCGTACCATTGGTGGGCGCATCGCTCGGGATATCAACCTGGGCGTTGAAGGTTCCTGCCGCCGTGGGAGTAAAATACACGTAGATGTAGCAGTAGTTACCCGGGGTCAGTACCGCGTTGGAGCAACCGTCCGAAAGGCTGTACATGGCGCTCCCGGCGCCGGAGAGTGCCACGGTGCCTACCGTCAAGGGGCCGGTTCCGGAGTTGGTCACGGAGAAGTATTGGTTGGTGCTGCTTCCCACAAAAACGGTCAGGAAGTTGATGCTGGTTGTAGAGAGCAAGACGCCCGGCTGCGCGCCGGTGCCGGTCACCGTCACGGTTTGGGTGGTTCCGGGAACGCCGCCGGAATCGTCCGTGATGGTTAAGACCGCGCCCCGGTCCCCCAGCGCCGAAGGCGTGAAGAACACAGTCCTCTCGCAAGACGCGCCTGCGGCGAGGGAAGTGACACAGGGTAGGGTGAGGCTGTCGATAAAACTGAAGTCCCCAGATCCCAGGAGCGTAGGATGCGGCCCGACGCTGAAGCTCGTGAAGGTTAGTGGCGCGTCGCCGACGTTGGTGATTGTTATGGTTGCCGAGGCGGATGACCCCAGATTGACAGCCCCGAAAGAGAGGCTGGTCGGGGAAAGCTGCACGACCGGGCCAGCGGTCTGCAACAGGACGGAAAATGTGTTACCGCCGACGGCCAAATCGAGCCTGCCATCCCCATTGAAATCCCCCGCCGTCACAGAGATGGGACTGAAACCCGCCGCAAAGGGGGTGGGAGGCAGGAACGAGCCATCGCCGTTCCCCAGGTGAATGGAAACCGTGCTACCGCCGTTGTTGGCGACGCCAAGGTCCAGCTTGCCATCCCCGTTGAAGTCGCCCGTCGTGACCGAGATAGGACCGAATCCCGTCGCAAAGGTGGTCTGGGTCTGAAACGTGCCGTTGCCGATCCCCAACAGAATCGAACCCGTGTTATCGGTGCCGTTGGCGACGGCCAGGTCGAGCTTGCCATCGGCGTCGAAATCGGCCGTGGTCACCGAAACGGGACCTAAGCCCGTGTCAACGGTGGTCTGGGCCTGGAACATGCCGTCCCCGATCCCCAGCAGGATGGAAACCGTGCTACCGGGGACAAACGAGCCACCGCCTGCGTTGGCGACGGCCAGGTCCAGCTTGCCATCTGCGTTGAAATCACCTGTGGTCACCGAATAGGGGACTGTGCCGGTAAGATAGTCCACTTTGGCCTGGAACGTGCCATCCCCGATCCCCAACAGGATGGAAACTGAGAAGTCGCCAGAGTTCGCGACGGCCAAGTCGAGCTTGCCATCCCCATTGAAATCCGCCGTCGTCACAGAGACGGGTTGTACTCCCGTCGCAAAGGAGGGGGGCACAGT
Organism: uncultured Acidobacteriota bacterium; assembly: GCA_964613505.1. Lineage (GTDB taxonomy): Bacteria > Acidobacteriota > Terriglobia > UBA7540 > UBA7540 > CAZTHM01. Next base: position 11,525 of record CAZTHM010000070.1, read on the forward strand.
CGGGAGGAACGTGCCAACGCCGTCCCCCAGCAGAATCGAAACCGTGTAACTGTTATTGTTCGCGACGGCCAAGTCGAGCTTGCCGTCTCCATTGAAATCCCCCGTCGTCACGGAGTAGGGGTTTGCTCCCGTCGCATAGGGGGTCTGAGGTTGGAACGTGCCATCGCCGTTCCCCAGCAGAATGGAAACCGTGCTGCCCCCAAAGTTCGCGACGGCCAAGTCGAGGACGCCGTCGCCGTTGAAGTCCTGCGTTGCCACGGACCAGGGGTTCGACCCCGCAGCATAATCCGTTTTACTCATTGCGACGGATGTTGTCGCGTTGGTGACGTGGAAGAAGACAACGTTTGACGACACGCTGCCGGGCGTGGGGTTGACGACGCTGACCGAGGCCGTGCCGGCCGTGGCGATGTTGACGGCCGGGACGGTCGCCGTCAATTTCCTGCCGTTGACGAACGACGTTGAG
>CAZTHM010000071.1:0-11889 GCA_964613505.1 uncultured Acidobacteriota bacterium
CGGCTCACCTCTTTGGTGAGCAGCGCGTCCACGGCCATCGCCACGGCGAGATACGTCTTGCCCGTGCCCGACGGCCCGATGCCAAAGACCATGTCGTGCGACTCGATGGCGTCCACATAGCGGCGCTGGTTCAAGCTCTTGGGCGAGACCGACTTCTTCCCGAAAGTGCGCGGGCGTCCCGCTTCGGCCAAGCCCTTCAGCGTAGCGTCGGGATCCTCGCTCAGAATGCGGAGGAACGCCTGCACCTCGGCGTTCTCGAACCGCGTGCCGCCTTCGACCAGGCGCGTGTAGTCCTCCACCACGCGCTGCGCGCGGCGCACGTTCCCATCCGCGCCCTCGAGCTCGAGCATCTCGTCGGCCAGGTGCGTGGACACCTGGAGTGACTTCTCCAGCAGCTTCAGGTTTTCGTCAAAGGTGCCGAAAAGCTCTTTGACTCCCTTACCTAACTTGACACTGGTCTTCATATCGAGCGTATCTCTCGGCCAACTTCTCGACTATTCCGTACAACATCCCGGTTTGGAGAAGCTGCGGGCAGGACGAACCGTGGTGAAATGATTGGGCTCGCTCATCAAGCCTTTACCAAGTTAGCCCAACCCGGGGCCTAAGTCAAGGTCGGGGCTGGTGGGGCGGCTGTCACACGATCTCGCGTCAGCGGGAGCGGATAGTTAGCCAGACTTTCACTGCGCCTTGGTATGTTTGGGGAGGGCGGTGATCACAGACCGAAGCAAGGAGTTTACTGACTCAGGAGACCGAAATACCGAGGCAACGTCCGGATCGAGCATGATCGCCGTTGCCCCTGCCTTCATCAGAGGCGCAAAACGGTTCGGGCGCGACGTGCGGTAATCAAACTGATACTCTCGCCGCATCCCCGCTCGCCTGGGTCTCCTACGGCTTGACGTTTTCTTCATAGTCCTTTCGCTCTCTTCGCGTTGCCGTTCGTGCACTGAAGATTCTAACTGACTCCCCTTGTGCCGTAAAGCACATGACCAATACCCGCTCCCTGGCAGAACGCCCGATGATAATCTCGCGGTGCTCTTCGGCCGAATGATCCTCGTCGTCAAATATCCTGGCCAGGGGGTCGCCAAAGACCGTGAGTGCTTCTTCGAACGACACGCCGTGCTTCGAAAGATTGGATGCTGCCTTTTTCCGGGTCCATTCGAATTTCAGATTCATTTTAAGGGAGGTAACCTAACACAGCTCAGAGGCCTTTTCACACCGTTTGTCAGGAAGGGCAAGAGTTGGCGCGCCCAGAGATGAGAGCGCAGGCAGTTTTTGCTTTAATGAATCTTTGGACGAAAATGCAGGATCTCACAATCTGGATGCCATTCCCCTCTGCTGTAGCAGCGCTACTTGAGCAGGCGGTAACTCACAAACGCCAGGCGCTTGCTGTCGGGCGACCAGGAAGGGACGTTGATGGTTCCCTGCCCGCCGAACAGCTTGACGAACACGCGGGCTTTTCCGCCTTCGGCGGACATCAGGCGCAGCGTGACGTCTTTGTTGGGTGGATGGCCCTTCACGCTTTTGTCGAAGGAGAGAAACACCAGCCACTTGCCGTCCGGCGAAGGGTGCGCGAACCAGTCGGCGTAGCCGTCGTTCGTGACCTGTTCCTGGCCGCTGCCGTCGGGCCGCATGCGCCAGATTTGCATCAGGCCGGTGCGCTCGGAATTGAAGTAGATATATTTTCCGTCGGGAGAATAGTCGGGGCCATCGTCGAGCCCCTCGGCGTCGGTCAAACGTCGCTCCTCGCCGCCTTCGGCGGAAATCGTATAGACATCGTACTTGCCGTCGCGCGAGGCGCAGTAAGCGAGCGTCTTGCCGTCAGGCGACCAGCCGTGCCAGTAGGATGGCCCGTTGGGCGTGATGAGCCGCGGCGCGCCGCCCGCCGCCGGAAGAATGTAAATCAAGGAATCGTCCTTGGGTGAATGGCTGATCGCCAGCAGCTTGCCGTCGGGAGAAAATCCGTGGTCGTTGTTACAGCGCTGGGCGGAGCCGGTATCGAGCAGCTTCGGCGTGCCGCCGCTCACGGGGATCGTGTAGAGCCTTCCCTGCCGATTGAACAGCAGGAACTTTCCATCCCGCGACCAGTTGGGTGCCTCAAAACGTTCGGGCGCGGTGTAAACTGCTTTGCGCTCCTTCCCATCTATCGAGATGATTTCCAGTTTGCTCTCCACCGGCGCGTCTTCGTCGGAAGCGGACTCACTGACAATCGAGACACGCCCAAACACCGCGGTTTCCAATGCCGCCGCATCATGCGAGCAAACGGCGAGCCCGATGTAGACGGGATCGCGCAGGGCAACCTCGGTCGAGCCGGCGGTTTCAAACCCACCGCCTTCCATCGCCGCCGAGAGCGTGAAAGTGTTGCCGCGCCGGTCAAGGCGGAGCGTCAAAGGTTTCGTCAACGCTGAGCGGACTTCGCGCGTCTCGTCGCCCTGGTGTTCGCGGAATTGCATCGAAGTGAGCCCGTCGCCGTGCACGACGGCAGAGACGTAAGCCGAATCGGGCGCAAGCGACTGGCGAATCACCCAGCCGGCTTTGCGGTGCTGCTCGCCCTCGTCGCCGATGATGCGTACGTCGGCGGTGAGCGTCATGTCGCCCGAAGCGCGCCGCCAGACGTAATGAAACGCGTCCTTGCGCTCCCACATGTTTTCGCCGCCACCGCGCACGCGATATTCCTTTCGGACGGCATCGTATTCCGCCGAGCCTTTGCGCGGAGTTTCTCCCACGCCAGTTTGAGCGGTGAACTCACCCAGCCGCGAGGCCGGACGCGGCGCCGCGCTCCTGTCATCTACTACTGCGAACAGTCCCAAGAGCAACAGGGCGAGTGGCGCCAACGCGCGTGTCTTCCACCAACCTGAATTTGATGATTGCGGATACATGATTCTCCTCCCGGTGAACTACATGAAGTTAAATCAAGCGGCGGGAGCAATCAACCGGAAGTTGTGAGTGACGGTTCCTCGCCGCGCGGCCGAGCGAGCCGCGCTCCTTCTGCTATAATCCATGATCGCTTCTGGAGTGATGCTCGGAGAAAGCTTCGTCCCCGCGCAACTGGCACGGCGATCTCTTATCCCGAGATAAAAAACATTGCGACGGTAAAGGCAGCGTTGGTACTTCTGAACCCGGAGAAACCTTTTGTACCTGGAAATCCAGCAACGCATTCGTAAGAAGTTCGTGCAGGCGGTCAAGGAAGCCTTCGCGCTCGATGTCGCCGAGCCGGGAATGGATTTCCCTCCCAACGCGGAGATGGGAGATCTTTCGATTACCGCCTGCTTCGAGCTGGCCAAGCAACTCCGCCAGCCGCCGCGAAAAATCGCCGAGCAGTTGACCGCGCGCCTGCTTCCTATCGAAGGTGTAACACGCGTAAGTATTGCGGGCCCGGGCTACATTAACTTGTTCCTCGACCGGGCAAAGCTGGCTGCCGGGCTGTTTGAACTGCGCACCAATCCACCCGAGTCCGGCACCGTGAGCGCGGGCAAGATTCTCGTTGAACACACCAGCATCAATCCCAACAAGGCCGCGCATATTGGCCACTTGCGCAACTCGGTCCTGGGCGACACGTTCGCCCGGCTGCTGCGCTTTCGGCAGCACACGGTTGAGATTCAAAACTATATTGATAATACCGGAGTGCAAGTTGCCGATGTAGTTGTGGGTTTCGTCCACCTGGAGAAGAAATCACTTCAGGATGTTGAGCGCCTGATCGCGGACGCTTCCCTCCGTTTCGACTATTACTGCTGGGACCTGTACGCGCGGGTCTTCCAATGGTACGAGGGCAACAAGGAAGCGCGGGCGCTGCGCTCTGAGGCGCTGAAAGCCATCGAGGAGGGCCACGGCGAGCAGGCCGCGATCGCCGAACTCGTCTCCACCGCCATCGTACGCAAGCACCTGGAGACGATGCTGCGCATCAACGTGCGCTACGACCTGCTGGCGCAAGAGAGCGAAATCCTGCGGCTGGAGTTCTGGAAATACGCCTTCGAAGTCCTCAAGCAGACCGGCGCCATCCACTTTGAAGATTCCGGGAAGAACGCCGGCTGCTGGGTGATGAGCCTGGCGGAAGGTGGCGAGGGTGAGACCACCGATGAGGAATCGGGCAGCGAAGACGTCAAGATCATCGTGCGCTCGAACGGCACCGTGACTTACGTGGGCAAGGACATCGCTTATCACCTGTGGAAGTTCTCGCTGCTGGGCAAAGATTTCGGATACAAGCTTTTCTATCGCTACCCCGACGGCCAGCCTGTCTGGTGTACCGCGCTCGAAAGCTCAGCCGACGCGCCGGCATTTGGCCGCGGCACGGTGGCCTACGCGGTGATCGACACGCGGCAATCGTACTTGCAGAACATCGTGGCCGCAGCGTTCCACGCCCTAGGCTTTCACGCCCAGGCCGAAAACCTCCACCATTTCGCTTATGAAGTGGTCGGGCTCTCGCCCCGCTGCGCGGAAGAAATGGGATTGGAATTAAGCGAAGAAGACCGCCAGCGAAGCTACATCGAGGTCTCAGGACGAAAGGGATTGGGCGTCAAGGCCGACGACCTGATTGACCGCCTGCTGGAAAAGGCTACCCTCGAAGTCGAGTCGCGCAAGATGACCGAGGATGCTGCCGAGCAGGCCGTTTACGCGCGCATGATTGCCGTGGCGGCGCTGCGCTATTTCCTGCTGAAATATTCGCGGCGCGTCATCATCGCGTTCGACTTCAAGGAAGCGCTGGCCTTCGAGGGCGAGACCGGGCCCTACCTCCAGTATACTGTCGTGCGCGCGCGCAACATCTTCCGCAAGTTTCAGGAATCTCATCCAGAGTTCAATCCGCGCGACCTCGACGAACAGGCTTCGATGCGCCAGCTTTTGGAATTTTTCTCCGGCAAAGATGCCGGGGGCTTCTGGGAGCTGGTGGTCCTCGCAGCGCAACTGGAGATGGTCGTGGAGCAGGCCATCGCCAGCCAGGAACCTGCGGCCGTGGCGAAATACGCCTTCCGCCTTGCCCAGGCATTCAATAACTTCTACCATCATCATCACATTCTGAGTGAAGAAGACGCATCGCGGCAGAGCTTCCTCCTCTACCTGGTTCACCTTGTGAACGAGACGCTCACCAAGACGATTGATTTGTTGGGGATTGAAGTGCCAGAACGGATGTAGTGGAGCATCTGCGCTCCGCGGACACTCAGGAAGGCCGGCTCCCATCGAGCGCCGCTAGGGCCTATCCGAGGACGGTTTTCCGCCCCGCCGCGGCTAAGCGTTCATTTTCGACAAGACCCGCGATGATGGCCGTGGAACTGACCGTCGAATCGACCCCGAGCCGCCGCATGACGATTTCGTTTTTCGGGTTTTTCACTCGCGCCACCGCCTTGGGAATGCCGAAATGGAACTTCCCGATCTGGCAGGCGATGAGATTATCCTGGTCGCGACTGGTGACAGCGCACATAAGGTTGGCGCGGCTCGCGCCCGCGCGCTCGAGCACGGCGATGGTCGAACCGTCGCCGAGCAACACCGGACATTCAATCTGCTGCGAGACGAGGGCATAGGTTTCGGGATTTCTTTCGATGATGGTCACCTCGTGCCCGTTCTTGAGCAGGGCGCGAGAAAGGTAGAAACCCACCAGCCCTCCGCCCACCACGATGACATAAAACGATCCGTCCAACGCTTCCAGCGGGCGCAGGGGCACGCGCGTAGCGGCTTGTGGCGCGGGACGCCAGGCATCCCCGCCGGTCGCCCCCGCAGCAGGTCCACCCTGCAAGCGCGATGCCAGCAGGTCAGCTCCTGCCACAGTGATCGCCAGGGTCTCGATGCCGGCCTCGTGGAAGCTCGCCTCGCGCTGCGGGTCGTAGACCACTGCCGTCACCTTGGGGACATCGAATGCGACGCGCGCAATCTGGGCGATCATCAGGTTGGTGTTTTCGTCGCGGGTCAGCGCCAGCAGGACGTCCGCAGAATCTGCGCCTGCCTCGCGCAGCAGATCTTCGTCAATGGCGTTCCCGATGTAGGAGCGCACGCCCCGGGGCAAATCCGGGCGCTCCAGCATGCTCCGCTCCTTCTCGATGACGACAACTTCGTTCTCCTGTGTGTCAATTCTCCGGACCACCTGGGAGCCCAGCCGTCCGAAACCGATGACGATGATCTTCATGGTGGTTTTGCGCTCCCCGCACAACTTAACCGCCCAAAGTGGTGAGCAACTGCACCAGGGTGCGCACCGGCGCGCCTGTGGGGCCCTTGGCCAGATAGGGTTTCTCCTCATTCGACCAGCGCGTGCCGGCAATGTCCAAGTGGACCCAAGGTGTGTCGCCGGCGAATTCTCCCACAAACATCGCGGCGGTGATCGCCCCGCCGTAACGCCCGCCGGTGTTGGCGAGGTCCGCGATCATGCTCTTGTACTGCTCGCGGTAGTCGTCGTCGACAGGCATTTGCCACATCTTCTCGCCCGCCGCGGCAGCGCTGGCCAGAATGCGGTTCACCCATTCCTGGTTCCAGCCGAAGACTCCCGTCGAGATATTCCCCAGCGCGATGGTGACGGCGCCGGTGAGCGTCGCGGCGTCAATCAGGACGGTGCAGCCTAACTGCTTGGCGTAAGTCAGCGCGTCAGCAAGGACGAGCCGGCCTTCGGCGTCGGTGTTCAAAATTTCAATCGTCTTGCCCGACATCGAGGTGAGGACGTCGCCGGGCTTATACGCGTTACCGCCCGGCATGTTTTCTGTGGCAGGAACGACGGCCACAACGCGCACCCGTGGCTGAAGTTGCGCGAGGGCCTGCATTGCCCCCAGCATCGCGGCTCCGCCCGCCATATCGGTTTTCATTTCGTGCATGTTTTCGGCGGGTTTGATGGAGATGCCGCCCGTGTCGAAGGTAATGCCCTTCCCGATCAGCCCGATGACCGGGGTTTCCGGCGCGCCGCCCGGCGTGTAGCGGAGAACGATTAACTTTGCTGGTTCGTCACTGCCCTGCGCCACGCCCCAGAACGCTCCCATTTTCAAATCCTGGATTTCCTTCGGCCCCAGGATTTGGCAGTCGAGTCCAAACCGGGCCGCCATGTCTTTGGCGCGGTCGGCGAGGATGGTGGGGGTCATGGTGTTCGCGGGTTCGTTGACAAGATCTCGCGCGAAATTCTGCGCCTCTCCGATGATGCGCCCGCGGTCGAGCGCTGCCTTGGCCGCATCGCTCGGGTTCGAGCCGCCCGTCGCGAGCGCCAGTCGGTCGATCCGCTTTTCATTTTCCCGCTCCGTGCGATAACGGTCGGCGTCGTAGTCCGCCGCCATCGCGCCCTCGACCACCGGTTGAACCGAATCCGCGTCACCACCGTCCAGAACCCACGCGAGATCGTGCACCCCGCGCGCGCGCAGGTAGCGCACCGCCGCTCCCGCCACTCGACGAAGTTGGCTGCCGTTGAACTTCTCTTTCTTCCCTGCCCCGACAACGAGCAACTTCTGCGCGGCGAGGCCCGCGGGCCGATGAACCAGCGTGCATTCGAACGGCTTCCCGGTCAGCTCACGCCCCCCGCGCAATTCCTCCAGCAACGATTTTGTTTCCAGAGGGAGAAGTTCAGCCGTGCCGGCGGCGTTCGTCGAGCCCTCAAAGCAGTAAACCACCAGAGTTGAGCAGGCCAGTTGTGCGAGAAGTTCGGTTCGGAATTCGGTATTCAATTCGATGGGTCTCCTTTTGGGATGATGATTGCGTGCTGCTTTGGCGGGAGCTACTGGTGCCGGCGGCGGTGCTCCCGAATGTCCTGCGCCGTCTCGCGGTCGATGGTCCGCTGCCGCGTGGCCTCGCGCCGGTCGTAAACCTTCTTGCCTTTGGCCACCGCAAGCTCACATTTGATCAAATTCTTCTTGAGGTAAAGTCGCAGTGGGACAATCGTCAGTCCTTTCTCCTGCACCTTGCCCGTCAGTTTATCGATCTCCTGCCGATGCAGCAGGAGTCTCCGGTCGCGGAGCGGGTCGTGGTTTTGATAGCTTGCGGCTGTGTAAGGGCTGATGTGGCAGTCAATTAGCCAGATTCCGCCCTGCTTCGCCGCCGCGTAGCTGTCTTTCAGAATGGCCTTCCCCTCGCGAACCGACTTGACCTCGGTCCCGGTCAGCTCGATACCGGCCTCAAACTTCTCCAGCAGGTGATAGAAATGCGACGCCTGCCGGTTGACGGCAAGGTTTCTCGGAGCGGGCTGAGAACTTTTTGCCGCCATCCTTTCTTAACTCCGCACGCAACTACTTCAGGAGGAAAGATGTTAACACAGGCCGTCCCGGACGCGCGCGCCGCGGGCTGATTATCTCGTTGCCAATCTGGAATTCCATTTGATATGATGCTGGCGCGGGGTGGAGCAGTCTGGTAGCTCGTTGGGCTCATAACCCAAAGGTCGCTGGTTCAAATCCAGCCCCCGCAACCAACCGGGCTCAACTCCGAGTAGGGGTTGAGCCCGTCCCGCTTTGCCATGTCGCGCGTCTCCGGCAAGCCCTACTTCACCTACGTCTTGTGGAGCCCTTCCGCCTGTCGGTCTTATATCGGGATCAGCGACAACTCCGAGCACCGATTGCGAAACCGAATAAGTGGTGGAAAAAACGTCGGCTTCCGAATCTTCGCTGACTGCATTCCATCAGACCTTTGGCAGCGTATAGGGATTCCTATATTCTTTGGTAAGGTAGGCGTTCGCCGCATGGTCGTTGCCGAAGGTTTCGGTCTTGGGGTCAAAGTGAACGTCCCGGCCGAGGCGGCACGAGATGTTACCGAGATGGCAGATCGTGGTGCTCAGGCGTCCGATCTCGACGTCGGCGTTGGGACGCCGCCGGGTCTTGATGCACTCCAGGAAATTCCCGGTGTGTGACCCGCCTGCGGATTTCCCGCTGGCGACGACTTCATTCTTCTTGCCGAACGCCTTCCAGCCGTCATCATCAACAACCAGCGTGGCGTCTGTCCCGTAGAATGCTGTCCCCACATCCATGCCATCAATGGGGTGATGGTTCTGGAAGCTGTGCATCTCCCAGAGCAGTTGGAGGTCGCCGAAATCGTAAGTAACCACCTGCGTGTCGGGCACCTCCTTGGCGTCGTGCAACCAATAAATCCCGCTGTTGTTGGCGACGTGCGTGGGCAAGCAATGCTCCAGGCCGCGCAGCTTGGCGATGCCCCACATTCCCACGTCGAGCATGTGAACGCCTTGATTGCCCAGCTCGGTGTTCCCGTAATCCCAGAAAAATCGCCAGTTGTAGTGAAACCGGTTGGGGTTGAAGGGGCGCTTGGGCGCCGGACCCAGCCACATGTCGTAATCCGCTCCGGGCGGCGGCGTGCCGTCGGGCGGATTGCCGATGCTCTCGCGGACCTGAGTGATCCAGGCCTTGACCAGGCAGACCTTGCCAAGTTTCCCGGAGCCCAAGTACTCGACTGCCTCGCGGATGTGCTCCTCGCTGCGGCGCTGCGTGCCGACTTGGACGACTCGGTCGTACTTGCGCGCCGCGTCGCGCATCAGGTGCCCTTCGTGGATAGTGTGGGAGAGCGGCTTCTCGATGTAAATATCCTTGCCCGCCTGGCAGGCCAGAATCGTGGGGATGGCATGCCAATGATCGGGCGTCGCGATGACGACTGCGTCGATGTCCTTGTCGTCGAGCACACGGCGAAAATCTTTGACGGAACCGGGCGCTCGGTTCTGAGCCGCCTCGATTTGGGGCCCGACCTTCGCGAGGATGGCGTCGTCGACGTCGCAGAGGGTCTTGAAGACCGCGCCGTCCTTGATCGCGTCGAGCGCATCGTTCTTGCCCTGGCTGCGGCAACCGATCAGCCCCAGGACGACCTTTTCATTCGCGCCCCGCGCCGAAGGATTCCAATTGATGAACTCCGCCGCCGCAGCCGCCGACGCCAAGCCCACCTTTTTCACGAATGACCTGCGATTTTGTTTTTCCATGGCGATTCCTCCCGGATCTCCATAATCACTCATCGGGTTACTTCGCTGAGCAGCACCACAGCTCCCTCGCGCGCCTTGCTCAAGTCCGCGGCTTCCATGAACGCAAACATTTCCAGCGTCTCTTCCGGCGGAACCGGCGCAACGCGAGTCCGGAAGAACTTGGCGATTTCGACCAGAAGCGGGCGATAGGTTTCGGGACGCGGGCCGGAGTGGAGAACCGATTTCTCCCCGAACAGCGTGATGCCGTAATCGTCCAGCCCGTTTCGAAAGCCCCGCATCACTCCCAAGCGGCCGTCTTTCCACTTGCCGGTAACCACATCCTCTCCTTCCGTGCTCGTCCGGCTTACCGACTCGCATCCCGGCCCCATCAGGGTGTAGAGCATCTCGACCGCATGGATTCCGTACCACATCAAGTCGGGGTGGTGGGGTTCGGCGGGTGCCGGGCCGTGGACGTTATAGCCGAGAATACGCCCAACACCGTCAGTGTTCTTCAAACGCTGCGTCTCCTCCCAGAAGCGCAGAGAAGAAGAGCTGAACCAGGGAACGCCGGCCTGTTGTGCGAGCCGGGCGATCTCCTTGGCATCCCGGTAACTCGCCGCCAGCGGCTTGTCGATGAAGACTGGTTTGTGCGCGGCCAATACCGGTTTTGCTTGCTCCAAATGGACGCGGCCATCGACGCTCTCGAGCAAGACCGCATCCACCATGCCGCAGAGCGCCGGGATGTCGTTCACAATCTCGATCTTCCACTTTTCCTGCAACTGCGCGGTGAACTTGTCAACCCGCGTCCGGCTGGCCTCGATATCCGGGCTGCCGCCCTTAAACGCCGCGACCACGCGGACGCCCGGGACGTGTTGCGGGTCGGCGGGGTCGTTGAAGATCCGGGTGAATTCGATAACGTGAGAAGTATCGAGTCCAATGATCCCGACCCGCACCGGTTGGAGTGAATCCGTCTGGGCAACGCTGACCGGGGCGACGACCACGGTCGCCGATAGCACGAGCGCAAAAACTAACCGACGCATGAGTCCCTCCTCTTATTCAATGGCCGGCCACAGACCCGCCAGTGGCCGCTCGCAGCACTTCGCGCAAACGCCGCGCCACGATAAGGTCTTCGCCCGGTCCCATCATCCACACCCCGACGACAATCGTGTTCTCTCCGGATTCGAGTCCGGCGCTCGCCGACCCGCCGCCGGTGGCCGGGTTCAATTCGATTCGGGGCTTTCCTTGTCGTAATCTTTCCATGACCTCGCGCCCGGTAATTTTAATGCGCTGGATATCATACGTGATGGCCAGGTGCGGAATGTGATTCGCGACGGGGGGAATAAAGATTTTGGTCTCCACGCCGGCGAGCGTTTTGACGTGCTGAGCGATTCGTTCCGCGCGTCTCTGGAACTCGGCCTGCATCGCCTGCTCGTCCTGGGCCAGCAGCCAGTCCACGGCCGCCACCAAACCGATAATCTCCTCCTTGGCGACTTTCATCCCACGGCCAACGGTGTTGGAATACGGCGAATTGTTCTTGATGGCCGCGGCGATCAGATCCTTTCGCCCCAGCAGCAAGCCGGTGCATTGCGGGCCGCGGATTCCCTTCCCGCCCGAGAAGGTCACCAAGTCGAATCCCATCTCGGTGTAGTTCCACAGATTAGAGACCGGTGGAACATCGGCGGCGGCGTCATTAAAGCAAGGGACGCTGTGCTGGTGCGCGACGCGCACCCAGTCTTCCCGGCTGATCGCGCCATGTTCCGCAGCATTGAAGAAGTGGGCCATGACCGTACGCTCGTTGAAAGCCGCTTCGTAATCCTCGAGAGTCTCGACTTCGACGAAGCGGATCCCGCAATTGCGGAGGGCGTGGTCGTAGTCATAGCGATGAGCTTTTTGAACGATGACTTCGTTCTTTAACCTGCTCATGTCAGTGGGAATGCTGAGGATGGCCTGATTGCTTCCGGCCGTAATACAGGCCGCGGTGCCGAGGGTCAGCGCGGCGGCGGCGCCGGCCGTCACGAGCGCCGCTTCACATCGGAGGCGCCGCGCCA
>CAZTHM010000072.1:0-6524 GCA_964613505.1 uncultured Acidobacteriota bacterium
CCTACGTCATCACCAACAACCACTTTCAGGGCAAGGCCGTCGCCAACGCGCTGCAACTGGTCCACCTGCTTCGAGGAAACCCGGTAACGGTGCCGGAAACGCTCCTCGCGGAATATCCGGAACTGGCGAACATCGCACCGCCAGCGGGAACCGCACCCGTCATCAACCTCGACCCCGACCAGCCGACACTGCTCTTTCAAACGAGCGACCGATCCGAAAAGAAGGTTTGAGTTGCTTGGAGGCACGCCGAAATGGACGGAATGTGGCCACAAATCCGAGCCGCTAATCGGGGGGCGGCGGAATCATGATCGCGTATAATGGTTATGTATAATGCGAGTGTCCTGAGAGGGGAACACAACCATGACAGACCAGCGACTTCTTGAGCGAATCACCATCGACCCCAACGTGCTTGTCGGCAAACCGGTCATCAAGGGCACCCGTCTTTCGGTTGAATACATTCTGAACCTGCTCGCCCACGGCGCGACAACCGCTGAAATCATCAAGGAATACGAGGGCCTGACCCAGGAAGATGTTCAGGCTTGTCTGTTGTTCGCTGCGCGCTCGCTGGAGAGCACTGCCTTCATGCCGCTCACGACGGAGAGCGCATAAGTGCGTTTTCTGGTTGATGAAAGCAGCGGCCCCAACGTCGCTGGCTGGTTACGCGGCGAAGGGCACGAGGTCTTTTCAGTTTACGAATCCGCGCGAGGCATGGTCGATGAGGAGATCATGCGCAAGGCCTTTGCGCAAGACTGGATTCTAATTACCAACGATAAGGGCTTCGGAGAACGGGTTTATCGACAACGGCAGCCGCATAAAGGGGTGGTGCTCCTCCGCCTCGATGACGAGCGAGCCGCCAACAAAATCGAGACGCTTCGACGGCTCCTCGACCGGTATTCGGCTCGACTCCCGGGCAGCTTTGTCGTGGTCACGGAGAGGCGTGTTCGTTTCGCCCGCCCATGATGTGCCGCCCCGAAGGCCAGCGCTGGCCGTCTGGGCCGTTCTCGCAGGCCATCGCAAAGGGTGACCACCGGCGCGGTCGAAACCTCATTCCGCTTCATTCGGGCAATTGACATCCGCCCGCCCACAACTTAGTATGACTCTCTCAGGTTAAAGAAGTGCAGCGGTTGATCTTGCCCGGGCGGCGGACACTGTTTATGGATGGAAGTACACCAAATCAAGACCCATCGGTAACCGCTGGAGCGCCGCGCGATCCTAGCTCCACGTTCGCGATTCTCCTCGACGTCATGAACTCACTGACGGGCGAGCGCGATTTGGACAAGCTCCTCCACAAGATCATGCACAAGACCCTGGAGGTGATGGACGCCGAGCGCTCCACGCTTTTCCTGATGGATGACACCCGGCAGGAGCTCTGGTCGAAGGTGGCCGAGGGCGAGGGATTGAAGGAAATCCGCGTCCCCCTCGGGGCGGGCATTGCCGGGCATGTGGCCAAGAGCGGGGAGACCGTCAACATTCCCGACGCCTACCAGGATCCCCGTTTCAATCCCGAGGTGGACCGTCGTACGGGCTACCGCACCCGCACCATTCTTTGCATGCCGATGAAGAGCCCGGAGGGCAGGATCCTGGGCGTCCTCCAAGTGCTGAACAAGCGGACCGGCGTCTTCACGCGGGAGGACGAGAAGTTGCTCGACGCCCTGGAGTCGCAGGCGGCCATCGCCGTGCAGAACGCGTTGCTGATCGAAGACATTCGCAAGCGCGCGCGAACTTCCGAAATCCTCCTCAACGTCATGCACGCGGTCTCCTCGGAATTGCAGATCGACCAGCTCTTGCAGAAGATCGTGGCCAAGACCTCCGAGGCCATGAACGCCGACCGCGCCACGATTTTCCTGGTGCACCGCAAGTCGGGGGACCTCTGGTCACGCGTGGCGCAGGGCGCCAACATGAGCGAGATTCGCGTCCCCCGGGGCATGGGAATTGCCGGCCACGTGGCCCTGACCGGCGAAACCGTCAACATCAAGGATGCCTATCAGGACCCGCGCTTCAACCCGGACGTCGACCGCCGCACCGGCTACCACACCAAGACCATTCTCTGCATGTCCCTGCGCAGTGAGACCGGCGACGTCATCGGCGTCATGCAGGTGCTGAACAAGAAGGAGGGCGTCTTCACCGAGGACGACGAGCAATTGCTGGACGCGCTGGGCTCGCAGACGGTGATTGCGCTGGAGAACTCCCGCCTGTTCGAAGAAGTCCGCTTCATGAAGAATTACAACGACAGCATCCTGCGGACCATGGATACAGGAGTCGTGACGCTCGACCCCGAGGGCAAAGTGGCTTATTGCAACGGGTCAGGGCAGAAGATCTTTGTCGGCAGCGGAACCTTTCAACCCGGAATTCGATACCAGGCGTTTGTCCGCGAGGTTTTCAATCCCGCGCTGGCGGACGGCATCAACCAGGCCCTGCAGGCGGGCGAGCCGTTCACCGCTTATGACTTCCAGTATCACCAGAGCGATGAGAATGCCCTGAACATCAACGTGCACGCCCTGCCGCTGGCGACCGAAAAGGGGAAGAACCTCGGCGTGGTGATCATCGCGGACGACATCACGCAGGAACAGCGGCTGATGAGCACGCTCTGCCGCTACGTCACGCGCCAGGTGGCCGAGCAGATCATGCAGAACCGGGACAAGCTGAAGCTGGGTGGCAACCGCTCGTCGGTTTCGGTGCTCTTCTCCGACATCCGCGACTTTACCACCATCTCGGAGCGGTCCACGGCGGAAGAGGTCGTGGCGATGCTGAACAACTACTTCACGCGCATGCTCGACCCCGTCTTCCGCTACGAAGGCACGCTGGATAAATTCATCGGCGACGCCATCATGGTCGTCTTCGGCGCGCCGATCCCCTTTGACAACAACGCCGAGCGCGCGGTACGCGCGGCGCTCGAGATGCGCCGCGCCCTGAAGCGCTACAACGTGGACCGGGAGGCCCAGGGACTCCCTCCCATCGACAATGGCATCGGCATCACCAAGGGCGATGCGATCTCCGGCAACATCGGCTCCGAGCAGCGCATGGATTACACCGTGATCGGCGACACGGTGAATATCGCTTCCCGCCTGGAAGGGCTGACGAAGAATTACGATTACAAGATTCTGGTCAACGAAGAAGTCTACCTGGAAGTGAAGGACAAGATCCCCTGCGTCGACCTCGGCCATGCCCACGTCAAGGGCAAGGAAGGCGACGTCCGCATCTACGGAATTCCGGACCCCACCGATTAGATTCTGCGCGCCGGCCCAGGGTTGGTTCAATTCTCGTTACTTGCCTGCAAATGGCACGTTCGATCCCATAGTATGTAAATTCGTACCGGCGCTGGCCAAAAACTGGCAGTCGATGCCTGTTTTCAGCCGCCGATGACTTGCGGCAGTTTTCCGGCCCCTGTGTTTTCAAGGGGTTGAGTGGCGTCCAAGATTTCTGCAATGGAACGCCACTTGCTCGTACTAATAAGCGAGAGCAGGAGGCGCGCTATGGAATACGCGATGTCACCAGGCGGGTTGATGGTTCACACGCGCCAGGATTGGCCCTGCGCGGTATGCAGACCTCAGCGGCTTTCCGAGGGACGCGGTTTCTGGCTCTGCGCACACTGCGCACACGGAATGATCTTCGCCGCGGAAGCAGGAGTTGAAGACGCGCGAGCGCTTCTGGATGACGTAACGGACGCCCTCGCGCTACTCGAATACCAAGCCGGGCCGGCATCCTCGCCGCCCATCTAGCCTCGCCACCCGGTCTCCGCGAGCCGGCCCTGGGTCGGGCACAGCTGCGCAATTGCAGCTTCTGAAACGACCCTTCAAGCGTCGGGTCTGGGCCTCTCGCGGAGACCCCCCTCCTCTCCGCTGCACGCTTCCCTCTACGCGCCTTCCGACTGAATAAGGTCGCGCATGAACTCGCCCGCCAGTTGCGCGTTCTTCTCGGCGTACTCAACCCCGACCGTCTGCCCCTTGACAACCGGCAAGGGGTGGCACAATTCGTATCCGATGTAGCCGCGATAACCGATCTCCTTCATGGCGGCGACGAAAGGCTTGTAGAACGGCTCGCCCTTAACCTTCCCATCGGGGCCACGATCGTATTCGCCGCCAAAGTGCGAGAGCGCCTGCAGCGGGCCGACGTCCTGGGCGGCCTGCCGGATGGCAGCCGGAGTTTTGACGGGCATGATGGGCACATCGAGTGAGACCTTCAGGTGAGGCGAATTCACTTCCTTGACCATCCGCAACACGTCGTGGTGCGTCTCGATGATAGGCTTGTGATTCTGCAGAGCCAGAGTGACACCCGCATCAGCAGCATAGCGGGCCGACTCGATCAGGCCCTCCCGGCACCACGCCCAGGTCTGCTCGGCCGAAAAGCCTTTGTGAATGGCTCTCCAAAAAGGCCGCGCAACGTCGTAACTGGCAATCTGCGGATGCTTGGTAATGCCCGGCCAGGCGAGAAAGACGCGCAAGGTTTTGGCGCCGAAATCCGCGGTCACGCGAATCAGCTCGTGAACGTGGGTGAGCTGAGATTCGCGGTGTTCCGGCATCGGGCTGCTGAAGTCATTGTTCGCCGCGACCCCGTAAATCTCGATTCCTTCCCCCTCCGCGAACGAGCGCAGTTCCTTGCAGCGGGTCTTGGGCCAGTCGAGCGGGTTGCCGTGGGGCCGCTTGCCGTCGATCTCCATGCCGTCGTAACCGTATTTCTTCGCCCGCTTGACGACCTCTTCCAGGGTGAGGGCTTCGCCCCGATACCAAACGCCCAAGAACGTGATGCTGTAGAGCCCCACCTTCATTCCTGCGCTTCGCGCCTGCGGGACGGCGTGAGCGAAAAGTTTGCCGCCGGGGTTCAACACTCCAGCGGTCGCAGCCACAGCGGCGCCGACGAATTGTCTGCGATTCATTGCTGTTTTTTCCATTTCCGGCGAACCTCCATGAAGGCTTGTGTAGCAACGAAGACGTACCCCGTATACTCCTTTTCGCAGAAGTCTTCAAGGTGTCGTGGTGGGGGTCGAGACGGTCCGACGGGCCGACCGCAGGGTGGGGCGATCCATCCGGAGTTCGCTACTGTTCGCGGAAGCCCAGGAGATCGGCGACGACTCCCCGCAAGACGCGGCCCTTGTGCGGCTCCTCTTTGTTGACCTTGGAGGCGTACGCGATGCGTTGGATCAGAATCCGGTACTTCTGGAATTCGCATTCCTCGGGAAGCATGAGCTCGTCGGAGTTGATGACCTCACTGAAGCGGATTTCCTTGGCTTCTGTATCCACCTCGGGCTCAAGGACGCGCGCGACAATGCGATTGCCCTGGTAGATGGCATCCGGCTCACGCTCTTTGCCCGGAATGGACTGCGTGGGTTTCTGGGAATGCTGGGCGTCGTTCGTCACGAGTGTTCCCTTTCTTCACTTAGTCGGCAGCTTGATGCTAACGGAAAATCCGCCGGGGCCGGGGTTCGCAAGCGTCGTTTTGAGACGTGGGTCGGTTTTGACGCGCTCGATGAAATCCAGGAGTTGCACGCGCAGGTCGGTGACGTTGTGCGCGACGATCACTCCTCCGGCCGGCATTTTGGGCAGGACCATGTCCAAGTAGGTGACATAGTCCCCCTTCCACGCGTCAATGAAAACGAACTCGAAGGGGCCCTCGAGCTTCGGGATCTCCTTCAATGCGTCCCCATGCACGATCCTGATTAACGAATCTACTCCGGCGACGCGGAAATTCTCTGTGGCCAGTTTCACTTTGCTTTCCTCAATCTCGAGCGTCGTCAAGCGGCCGCCGGTTTGGCGGACCCCCATCGCGATCCAAATGGAGGAGTAGCCATTTGAAGTGCCAACTTCCAGCGCGTGCTGCGCCTTGACCTTGATGACCTGATCGCGCAGGAATGCGCCTTCGCCGGCATTCACGTTCAGCATGCCAGTCTGGTTCTTGGGCATCCAGTCGAGCCGCGCCAGAGCCTGGGCATCTGCCGGGCTTGTTTCCTGCCCCTCCAATTTGGGAGATGGAGGCACCAACACGAGCGTAGCGCAGCCTGCGAGAAGAATCACGATGATTCCCAGCTTGATGAAACTACCTGGACGAGCCATCATGCGGGCCCCCTGTTCAACCTCTTTGAGATTCTGGGCTGAAGGCGGGTCAATCCCAGCAGCATTCGTCTCAGCACCCGCCCTACTCGCCTAAACCCCAGGCAGGGAATTTTCAATCATTCTTGGCAACAAGGCAAGTGCGGAGCGAGCGGAAGGAACGCCTAGGGCACGGTTGATTGCTCAACGGGCCAGCGCGCGGGCAGCGCGAAAAAGGTTTGGAAAATAGCGACGGATTCCCGGCGCCGGCAGATGCCGGGCAGTGTCGACGAGGATTGCTTTTCGCCGTCAGTTCCCCAGGGAGCGGTATTCCATGATGGAAACGGCCACGGAAGGAGGATCGTCTGTCGAAGGAGGCAGGATCGTACGAACGACCTGGCCTCGACACGTAACCCCTTCCCCAGGGCCGCCGCCCATCTCCGGAGGGAGGTCGAAGCTTAATTCGATCGCAGTTTCTTCCGGCAGAAGTTCATCCGCTGC
>CAZTHM010000072.1:6541-11851 GCA_964613505.1 uncultured Acidobacteriota bacterium
AAAAGCACGCCCGACCGGCTGACATTGATGGTTCGTCCTTCAACCCAGCCGAGTTCTCCGAGGGGGCGATAAAGTAAAGGCAACTCCACGGGAAAGCGTGAAGCACGAAACCCTACTTCTGAAATGGTCAACAAACGTCGGTCCATTCTCACTCCGCCTGACTCCAGCCAACTGGCGCGAAAACAAGGTGCGTGGGCAACCGCCCACCGCGGCGAAGCGTATTCCCCCCTGCGCCTGATGCTACCACAATCATCGGCAAAAAGAGACAATCTATTAATAGTCAAACTCAAGAACGTTCGTCTCAGAATGATGCCTGGATCGGAACAGGCGGGAGATTCCCCCGGTCCGTCGCCTCCATCGCCGGGGCACCAACTGGGCGACTGTCCCGCCATCATTGGGCAGGAGAATTCAGACTTGGATATTTATGGGGCGAGGTGGCTCCCGGTCGTGCCCGTGGGATGGGGGCAGGTCCCGGGTTGCCGGGATTGGGCAGCGGCGAAGCCAGGGCTAGTGCCGATCCAACTCTTGGTGCCGGGACTCTAGCTCGGACACGTCCGCGAAGAACCTGGGGTCGGACCTCTCGGGATTGCGTCGAAATAGTTCGAACGGCACTAGTTCAACATCTGCAGTCCGGCTTCCGGGGGTGTGCTTTCCGCGGTTTGTCGAACCCACACCACCCGATAGTAACCGGAGGAGGCTTCTCCCTTGGTAGGCAGAAGGTAGACGGCCTGGCCCTGATACAGGGGTCGAATGGTCTGGACCCGAAGGCCCGCCGTCGACACATCCAGTGTGGAACCGGCCCGCCTGCTCTCTTTCCCGTCGGTTTTTACGACCAGCGATATGGGGATTCGCTTGCTGATCCGCTCAGCTCTTCGCGGCCTAACCTGTGCAGTGTTATCCATCTTCGGCCTTACGCCACGACGAATGCCAACGCTGACTCTCGTCCTCAATATACCGATCACGGCGAGTTGTGTCAACAGGCAAAGTGCCGGGCGAAGCATCCTGGCTCGCCGCCGCTGATGAGCCGTGAAAGGCTAGCGGTGTCACCCGGGCTCGCCCCCAAGGCAATTCCTGGGTGCGGCTCAGCAGTCAAATCGCGCCCCCTCTTCGGATAATAACCTCTCAACCCCGGCACCTCCGTACCATTGCGAGGAAAAGGTGCCCCGTCTAGCATGGAGCATGGGGAGGCCTATATGGCTGACTTTACCCAAGAGAAAGATCTTCTGAAGCTGGCGATTCGAAACACGGAGCAACTGAAGGAGGTCGTAGAAGCGGTTGAGGCCAAGCTCGCCCTCCATCCCTCCGAAGCGCAAGACTTGCTCCGCCCCTGTGGCGCGCTGGTCCAGCAGCTCCTCGCGGGTCAGGGCCTGGTTGAAGAGTTGATTGAGAGAATCTACACTGCCCGGCATGTTTGATCCGAACTCGGGTCGCAACACCTCATCCCCCAGTTGTGCCGCAGTCCGGATTGCACCCCTCGAAGAGATCTGCCGATAGCGAGTCGCAATTGAGGAGATCTCGCAAAACCTAAAGACAATCTACTTGCCAGAAACGGGATCTGTCGTGTGCGCTTCCGCACGCTGGCGTTTCACTGCTGACATCGGCACCCAACCAGTTCGCCCCTTTAACGCCCCCTCGAGAACTTCGACATTCGCCATCAGCAATTCACGCTTGAGTACACGCGCCGGCGTGCCGTCCGCGACGGCGACCACCCACCCATCGCTGGCCAGCTTCCTGTATGTTTCGGTATCGCCTTTTTGCGTGGCGCGCTCCGCCTGGTTGTAAGACTCCTTCGTCGCCGCCAGAACGAGCGGCAGCTTGGCAGTTGCCTGCCCGGTGAGAAGGACTTGCGATCCGCCATGCGTGAGCAGGGCCGCGCCCAGGCTCCGCGGGACACGGTCCCACAAGGAGAAATACAGGACCGAGAGAATGACGAGGAACCACAAGGCCACGAACCCCGATATCCCGATCAGATCCTCTCGCTCAGGTTGTTTCCGGCCAAGCGCTGCCATGGGTCTAATGCCTCGGTTTCCCGCGCGGATTGAACTTTCCCAAAGGTCCGCGCTGACCCCAATTGTAGGTAGGACTCGGCCCAAGTGTCACTGGCACGGCAGTGCCAGTACTTTGGTACCACGGGAGACCGGCGGCAAAGGGGTTCTACCCTCGGTGGCGACACAATGTCACACCCCTTGGCCAACTCTGCAGCACATGTTTCAGCCGCGTATGAACACCCCCAAACGCGATACAATCCCTGCGGGAGGGAACGCATGAGACCTGCTTACAAACTGCTCCAAACTGAACTGATGGATCGAATCATCGCGGAAGCGCGCGAAGTCCTCTGCAAGCTGGGGGTCGAAATCCACAACCCCAGTGTGCTTGCTCTGCTCGCCGATCACGGCGCCGATGTGGATCAGAAGAAATCGAGGGCTTGCCTCACTGAAGGCCTCATCGACGAAGCACTCAAAACTGTTCCTGAATCCTTCAAACTTTATGACGTCCTCGGGAACGAGACGCACGACTTCCGGGGAGACAACGTTTATTTCACTCCGGGCTCGGCGGCGATCAACATTCTCGACGGCCTGACGGATGAATTGCGCAAGCCCGATACGGGGGATTACATCCGCTACGTGAAGCTGACCAGCGGCCTTGAACACATCGCTTCGCAGAGCACGGCGCTCATTCCCGCCGACGTTCACGAGAGAGTCTCCGACAGCTACCGGCTCTACCTGAGCCTCTTGTACGGCGAGAAGCCGGTCGTGACCGGAGCCTTTACGGTGGAATCCTTCGAGGTCATGAAGGACTTGCAGCTCGCCGTGCGCGGCAGCGAGCAGGAACTCCGTGCCAAGCCACTCACGGTTTTCTCTTGCTGTCCGAGCGCGCCCATCAAGTGGAGCGACGTCACCAGCCAGAACCTGGTCGACTGCGCCCGCTGGGCGATTCCGGTGGAGCTGATTTCCATGCCGCTTTCCGGATTCATGGCGCCGGTCACGCTGGTGGGAAGCCTCGTGCAGCAGACGGCGGAAAATCTGAGCGGCGTGGTCATCAGTCAGTTCACCAACCCCGGCCACCCGATCTTGTACGGCGGGTCGCCGGCGATTTTCGATGTCCGTTACGAGACCACACCCATGGGCGCGGTGGAAACGATGATGCTCGACTGCGCCAACAGCGAGATTGGCAAACGCCTGGGCATGCCCACGCAGGGTTACATCGCCCTCAGCGACGCCAAACAGTTGGACGCACAAGCGGGATTGGAAACCGGGATCGGCGCGACGCTGGCGGCGCTTTCGGGAATCAACAGCATCTCGGGGCCGGGCATGTTGGATTTTGAAAGCTGCCTGAGCCTGGAAAAGCTGGTGGTCGACAACGAGATCTGTGCGATGACTTACCGGCTGCTGCGCGGGATCGAGCCGCGGGAAGACTTCCCGGCGATTCCGATTTTCGAAGAACTGCAGCGGGAGCGGCACTTGCTGATCGCGGACCATACGCGCCGCCACCTGCGCGAGGAGATCACCTTCCCCGGCCCGGTCATCGAACGCGCCAACCGCACGCGCTGGCAAAAGGGAGGCCAACTGACTCTGAAGGCTCGAGCCGCGCGGGAAGTAGCGCGGCTACTCGAGAAGTACACTCCTTCACGCCTGCCCGAACAAACCAAATTCGAACTGACGCGCCTGATGGACCGCGAAGCCCGTCGCTACGGCATGGAAGTCCTCCCGGCTCAAGCGGCTTGAGGGTGCGCGTCCCCGAGCGGGGGCAAAGCGACCCGTGGGTTTGCGATCGGTGTGGTGATGGGTGAAATGCCCAGGGCGGGAAGGAATCTGATTGCGGGCCCGTCTCGATATGGGCCGGAGCCCGAGCGAACGGCGAACGATCGTCGTCGTTCCCTCGTGCTCACAGCCCTTCGAGCTTTACCTCACGATGTTTGGCGTCCCCGGCGGGATTCGAACCCGCGTTACCGCCGTGAAAGTGCTAGCCAGTTGAATATGCTGTAATCTGCTAACGTATGCTATCAAGGATTTACAAGGTACGAAACAGGCTTACGCGTATGCCGATTTCCGCCCGAATATGCCGCTCAAAGTCCCCAGAGAGTCCCCAGATTTGAGCACGGATTTCCGAGAGTCGAGCAAGGCCACCATTCCCTTTCCAGCTTCCCACCGATGCGCCTACGGGCTTTCTAGCGCGAAAGCGCGGCACTCTGGGCGAGCGTCTTGCGCTCTCGCGCCATGATGGAAGCAAGGGATACCGGCTAGGCGCAAAGGGCACTGGGTAGTGTCGGCAGTTGCATGGGACCCGAATCCCGCGATTCCCCAACCTCGAAATCACACGCTTGGGTGTAATCCCGCGCACTTGCGCGGCATTCCTTTGCAGGGTCCGGCTGTCTTGAGCGGTCAGACGATAGAGAGTAGAATTGCTACCCTGTTCGGAAAACTGTATAACGCCAGAGGGGTGAAACGCATGGTGTTTGGGAAGCGACTACGCGAATTGCGTGAGCAGAAAGGGCTCTCGCAGGGAGACGTGGAGAGACTAACGGGAATCAAAAGTTGTTATACCTCTCGTGTTGAACACGGCCATACGGTCCCTGGGTTGATGAACCTGGAGAAGTACGCGGCTGGCTTAGGCGTGCCCATGTATCGGCTCTTTTGCGAAGATGAGGAACCCCCGCCGCTCCCCAATCTGACGCCGCGCGAGGACCTGGAAGAACTGGCAAAGGACGCGGGCAAGAAAAGCGCAGAGGCGAAGTTTCTCCTGAAACTCAAGAACCTGCTTGCCAAGGTTGGAGAGTCTGACCGTGGACTCTTCCTGGCCTTGGTGCACAAGGTGGCTGCCACCAATAAGGGAGTCCGTATATTGGGGCAGGGACTCAGGGCGACGGCCCACGTCAAGTCCCGCATTAGTAGCGGCATGAAATAGTCCCCTCCGTGCCTGAAGGCGGTCCAAGCCGGAGCATCAAAAACAACTCAATCGGATTAGCAGGATTCGGCGATCAACAATGGGTAAAGCGGCATCGAAACAGAGGCTTGAAACTGCCCTACGACCGGAGGAAATTCTCACAGGTAATTCGCGGCGGGGGTTGCTGCTGGGGTAATCGTTTTAAGACTTGATAACCGATTCTGAGGCTCGTAGGATAGCAACCTGTCTTGCAAGTAATAAAGCTGCGATTCCGACACCGAGTGCATGGGAGCCGCAGGAATGCCGAAGCGAACCAGCACAACAGGGAGCGAACTCTTCATCGTTGACAATAGTGATGAGGACTGGAAAGTCCTGCGCTACCTCCACGATTGGTGCCAAATTTCCAAGGCTATCGATTGTGCCACC
>CAZTHM010000073.1:0-11230 GCA_964613505.1 uncultured Acidobacteriota bacterium
TTTGATGGCATCTTCCCAACTAATCTCCTGGAATTGCCCGGAGCCGCGGGGGCCGGTGCGTTTGAGCGGGCCTTTGATGCGGTCGGGATGGTAGGTGACTTGGAGCATCGCTTGGCCGCGCGGGCAGAGCTTGCCCTGGTTGATCGGGTGATTGGGATTGCCCTCAATCTTTTTGGCAAGACCCATCTTGATGATGCCCAGTTGGCCGTTGCGCACGACCTCCGCCTCCCCTTCCATCACCTTGACGAGCGTGCCGCAGCCCGCCGGGCAGAGTGTGCAGATGCTCGGCTTCCAGGTGGCCACGCCCGGAGTCAGTTCCTCTTCGGGAATGAAGCGGATGAGCTGCACGTCCGGCTGGCCGCAACTGTCGAGCGCCGCCGTCGCGCCGGTTATTGTCGAGATCTTGATGAAGTCACGACGCTGCATAAGGACAGTGGTTAGTGAACAGTGGACAGTGAACAGTGCACGGCAAAGACGGAAACTGGAAACTCGAAACTGGAAATTTGAAAAACGACAAGCAAAAATCGCATACGCGAACCCCTAACACCTAATTCCTAAACCCTAATCCCTAGTAATGGCACGTCACACAATCCACGGAAGCCTTCTTCTGCTTGTGGCAGTCGAGGCAAAAGCCCATGGTCATGTTCACGGCGCGCACGGCAACCGTCTGCTGGGTCATATCGCCGTGGCAGGTTTTGCACTCAACGCTGGCGCGAATGTGCGGCGCGTGATTGAACTGCACGTGCGCGGAGGGCGGGTAGTCGTAGACCCGCTGCCACGGGATATCTTCGCCACGCGCCAGAAAGGCTGCTACTTTTTTGATCTCCGGTTTTTCCGTCGCCATCGTCTCGTGGCACGTCATGCAAAGCTGCACCCCCGGGATGCTCGCCACCGGGCCGGTTTCCACGGCGGTGTGGCAGTCCGCGCACTGCATTCCATTCGCGAGATGAACTTTGTGCGTATAAGCGATGGGCTGCACGGGCAACGATCGGCGGTTGAAGAATTCCCGCACCGCCTCCAGCACCGTCCGGTGCGCGGGCGTGAACACAGGTGAAAGCTGCTGCGCCGGCTGCACCGTCGATCGCTCGGTGGTGTCTTGAGGAAAGCCCACGGCGAGCAGGCATAGTGCGCCTGCTGAGGCAACGACGATCACCGGCCAGAATCTGCGCAGTCCCATGAGTCTCCAGAGATTTCAGCCCACCACCAAAGCCGCTTCGAAGCAAACCATGGTACACGCCATGTCACGGCGTGTAAATATGATGGGACGGTCTTGCAGTGGGTGGGTAATTGCCAGGTTAGATTCTGGTCAATTACTTGTCGTCCGGAGCTGCCATAGAAGGGTCGCTTGGCAGCAACCGCCAGCGGCGTGGTAGAATGGCGCAAAAGCTGAAGCCGTATTCTTCAAGGAATTATGGAAAAGGAATCGACTCCAAATCCCCGCGAAGCTCGCCCTCAACTGCAGACCCGCCGGGCGGAGAGACGCGACGCTGCCGAAATTGCCCGCATCTATCATGAGGCCACTCAAGACGGCATGGCGACTTTTGAAAATTTCCTCGTCACCGCCGAAGAACGCCAGCGCTGGGTGGACGAGCATAACGACAAGTACCCGTTGCTGGTGGCGGAGTTAGGCGCCAGGGTCTTGGGCTGGGCTTCGCTAAGCGCGTATCAGATTCGGCCGCGCGTCGATGGGGTCGTCGAAATGCTGATCTACATTGACCGCGACTATCGCCGGCACGGCGTGGGGCGCGAGTTGATGCGCGCCCTCCAGGGTGCGGCGCGTTCCTGCGGGCACCGCAAGATTATCGGCCGCTTCCTGGCGCACAACGACGCTGGCCGAACCCTCTGCCGGATGACCGGCTGGCGCGAGGTCGGCGTTCACCAGAAACATACCCGCATCGACGGCCGCTGGCACGACATAGTCGTGGTCGAGTACCTGATTCTTGAAAACTTGAAGTAGCGCCCGCCTTCAGGCGGGCATTGTCTTTGTAGCGGCGGGCGGAACCCGCCCCGACCTTTTCGGGAGCCCGGCACGTTTAGAATCAAGAAGATGCCGCCCTGAAGGGCGCCGCTACGGTGACGAATTCCAGGTTTTCACACACACTCTAACGGCCGGGGTCAGGCTTGCTTGGCCGCCCGGCGTGCGAATCGGGTCCAGACCAGGTAAATCGGCAATCCCACCAGGACCAAGCCCAGGCCAATAATCGATTCGCGAGGACTTCGGACCAGCGTGTTGCCGACGATGGCGAGGGCTGCGACCGAAAATGCGATGGGAAGAAAGGGGTAGCCCCAGACGCGGTAAGGTCGCGCCAACTCAGGGCGCTGCCGGCGCAGGACAACGACCGCCAGCACTGCCCCCGCATAGAAGAGCCAGGCGGTGAAGATGACGTAGGTGAAGAGTTGCTCGTATGTACCGCTGGCGGCCAGCACCGCGGCCCAGACGCCTTGAATCAAAAGCGCGACTGCGGGCGTCTCATATCGCTTGTGGACGCGGCCCACGGCCGAGAAGAAAACGCCGTCGCGTGCCATGGCGTATAAGACGCGGGCGCCTCCCAATACGTTCCCGTTCAGCGCGCCGAAAATCGAGCAGAGAATCAGACCCGAGACGAGCGCCCCACCGCGCGGCCCGGCGAGTACTTCCATGGCCTTGGCTGCCACTCGTTGGTGTTCCGCCAGCGCGGGAAATGAAAGGACATGAAGGTAGGCAACGTTCGCGCTGAGGTAAACAACGATGATCAGCATCGTTCCCAGAAAGTAGCTCCGGGGCAGGACTCGCTCCGGGTCTTTCACTTCACCCGCGGCGTAAGAGAGCATGTGCCAACCGTGATATGCCCAGAGGACGCCAATCAGCGCCACGCCGAAGGAGCCCGCGGTGGTTTGCGGGGTGGGAAGAGCGAGCGACGATTGCAGTGGCACGACCCCCGGCGAAAACAACGCGTACCCGATGATGATTGCCAGTCCCGACAACTTCGCGAACATGAAGATGGTTTGTACTGCCGCGCCCTTACGCACCCCCAGGATGTTGACGAAGGTGAGCAGGGCAATCAGCGCCGTGGAGATTAACTTCTGCTGCAGGCTCGTGAGAGGGATGAAAGTCGCGCTGTAGATTCCAAATGCCACGCCCAGCGTGGCAATGCCTCCGGTCTCCACCACCGCCAGCATCGCCCAGCCGTAAAGAAATGCCACCAGCTTTCCGTACGCGTCGCGGAGGTAGACATACACGCCGCCGGCTTCCGGCGCGGCTGCGCCCAGCTCGGCAAAGGAAAGCGCGCCCGCCAGCGACAGGACACCGCCCACGATCCAGACCAAATACAAGGTGCCCGACGAGCCAACGTGCAGCGCCACGTTGTGAGGCACCAGGAAGATTCCCGACCCGATGATCGTGCCCACCACAATCGCGGTCGAAGCCAGGGAGCCGATGGCGCGGGGAAGAGCTGTCGGGACTCGCGACTCGAGACTCGGGTTTCGGGAGTCCGCGCTTAGCGGTGTCGACGCATTTGGCATGAGTGTGTCACTCGGAGACTAGACGACGAATCGAAAATGGAAATTAGAAACTAGAAATTGGAAACTAGAAATTGGAAATTGGAAATTCGAAACTTGAAATTGGAAAATCGAAACTAGAAACTCGAAATTGGAAATTCGAAAACCGCTCAAGCTCTGACTTAGGCGGCAACTAACCAATGACCACAAACAACGGTGGCCCTCAATCCAAAATCCAAAATCAAAAATCCAAAATCTGATCCGCAGCCCCTAACCCCGAATCCCTAACGCCGTGCCCCTGCTTTCTTCCCGCACTCGGGTGTGGAGGCATCCTCGGCGGGGTAATGGACTTCGTTGAACTCGCGCAACACCAGCCGGCCCCGGTCGCCGGAACGCGGGTCGAACTCATACCACGTCACCGAGCAGTTGCAGACGTCCTGTTCGGGGTCGCGATCGATGGCGAGAAGTTCCTTCTCGGTCATGCGTTCGAGGAGCCGGCGGAAGGCCAGCACAATCACCGAGTGGCACACGACCAGGACCGACTGCCGCGCGCACTCGCGCACCAGCGTGCCGATAAAGCTGTGGACGCGCAGCGCCACGTCCGGGTAGCTTTCCCCCCCCGGCGGGCGGTAATAGTATTTCCCGTCGCGTTCCCGGCGGTGCTCTTCGTCCGGGTATTTTTCATGGATGCCCTTTTTCGTCAGGCCGTCGAGGATGCCAAACTCCTTCTCCCGAATCCGCTCCTCCAGGGTAACCTCGATGGGATTGCCGCAGTGTTTCAGCATTAACTGCGCAGTCTGGACGGTGCGCAGGTAGGGGGAAACGAAGGCGCGGTCCAACTTGAATTTCCCGCTCAGGTATTTCCCGGTGGCCTCGGCCTGCCGCGTTCCGCAAGGGGTCAACGCGACGTCCATATCGCGGACGCCTCCGCCGTATTCCAGTTTTCCAGCGGCCTGCGCCGCCTGCTTGCCGACGTTGCGCTGGGATTCGCCGTGGCGGACGATGACCAGCTGGTTCATCCATTTCTGCTCGGCCGAGGCCATAGAGACCGTCTCCTTGTCACACCGGAAAATTTCTGGAGATTCTTTACGCGCCCAGAATGGGCCATTATACTGGGGGCCGCTTCGAGAGCACACAAAAGTTTTGGCGGGGCGAAGGGTGGGGCTTAGTGGAGAAGAATCGGTCGAACGCTGCCTCTTATGTTCCTAACCGGTTCCGCGGCCAGGTCGCGCTGGTGGTGGGAGGAGCGCAGGGAATCGGGAAGGGTATCGCCGCCCGCTTGGCGCGGGAGGGCGCGGACCTCGTCATCGGCGACGTGGACCGCAAGATGATGGCCCGCACGTCGCGCGAGATTGCCGCGGTCGGGGGCAGCGTCCGCACCGTCTACTGCGACGTCGGGAAGCGCGCGCAGGTGAACGACATGGTGCGCTGCATTATCCGCTGGCATGGGCGCATTGATGTGATGGTCTACGTCGCCGGGGTGGTTCGCAGCCTTCCCTTCGCCAGGACGGAAGAGAAGGATTGGGACTACGTTTTGGACGTCAACCTGAAGGGAGCGTTTCTGGTTGCGCGCGCGGTGGTACCCCACATGATCGAACGCCGCCGCGGCAAGCTGGTGTTCATGGCTTCGACCAACAGTTGGGACGCGGAAGCGGAACTGGCGGCCTACAACGCTTCCAAGGCCGGCGTTTTCCTGCTGGCCAAAACATTGGCGCGAGAGCTCGGTCACTACGGCATCAATTCCAATGCTTTGGGGCCCGGTCTGATTCGCACCCGGCTCTCCGAGCCTTTCATCCAGGACCCGAATTTCATCAAGAAGTATGAGCACCTCATCCCGGTGGGGCGCATCGGCACGCCGGAGGATGTGGCGGGACCAGCCACCTTTTTGGCTTCCCGCGACGCGGATTACGTCAACGGTGTGTTACTCTTCGTGGACGGCGGCCAGTTGGCGTGACCGTGAGCCGGAGACGAAGCTCGACAGCAAGACATTGCGGCATCATAAGGAGGATCATCCGTGTTGTCATACAGGAACTCCGAGGAACTTTTCGAGTGGTGCAAGATTCCGCCGCAGAAGCTGGCCGATCATCCCCGGGCCAAGGTGAAGATCAGAATCGTTCCTGCTCCAAAAGATGTCTACCGCGTGTTTGCCGAGACCTTGATTGATGAAGTAAAACGCAATAATGAGGCGGGCCGTCCAACGCGCTGGATTCTTCCTTGCGGACCGCGCGGCGAATATCCGTTGTTCATCGAGCAAGTGAACCGCGACCGCATCAGCCTGAAAAACGTCCACGTCTTTCATATGGACGACCACCTGGACTGGCAGGGGCGGCACTTGTCGCTTAACCATCCGTTCAGCTTGAAGGGCTGGATGCTGAAGCATTTTTACGGGCCCATGGATGCCTCGCTCAACGTTCCGGAAGAGCAGCGGCATTTCCCGCAGGTTTCAAGATTGGATGAGATGGCGGAGAAGATCGCCGCGGTGGGGGGCGTGGACACCGCTTACGGAGGCATCGGCTACCGCGGCCACATCGCTTATAACGAACCGCCACGCTCGCCGTGGTATCGCGTCAGTGTTGACGAGTTTCGAAACTGCACGACCCGCGTCTTGCACTTGAACGAAGACACGCTGATCGCGCTCAGTCACCGTGCCGCGGGCGGCTGCTCCGATATCGTCGCCCCGATGGCCATCACGCTGGGAATGAAGGAACTCCTGGGGGCGCGCCGCATCCGTCTTTACAGCGAAACCGGAGCGTGGAAGCAGACCGTCATCCGCATTATGCTCTTTGGCTATGTTAGTCCCGAGGTTCCGGTGACCTACTGCCAGGAGCACCCCGACTGCGAGGTCACGGTGGACGCGGCCACCGCCGCGTGCCCGCCGCTCGGTGTCTAGGGGGAGAGAGGGGCGGCGCCGGGGCGGGCGGAAAGTTCCCGGTGCCGGTGACACGCCGGGCCTAGGACGCTCGCGGTCATTTCTCGCCGGCACATTTTGGACTTGACAAAACCATGAAGGTATGCTATAGTGCTAGACTAGGTGTGGAGAAGGTGACACCCTGTGCGTGCGGCAGGTCCCGGCCGGAAGGGTCAGGCAGGCAAGGCCTTGACTTCTCCCACTGGCCCGCTTGGCATCTTCGGTCACAAAGTCCGAAAGCTTTGGCTGGGGGCGAAGAGGGCGCTCAAAAAGATTGTTTATTTTCGAACAAAAACGCTTGTATGTTATTGACAACAAAGGATCGACATGGAAAAACAGGGTCAAAACAAAGCTAAATTCCGGCCCAAAATACGCGCCGAAGGGACCCGATGCCAAGCAAAACCCGATAGATTAGGAGCGACGCTTCGCCCGAAATACGATGAACTGGCGAGGGGAGACAGCAGATGGACCGTTCCGGTGTGGTGGTAGTCGGCAGTCACGTGCAAGGCCTCTTCATGCGCGTGGAGCGGTTTCCCACGGCGGATGAGACGGTGCTGGGCTGGGACTACCGCGAGGCTCTGGATGGCGGCAAAGGTTCGCATCAGGCGATCGCTTGCGGGCGGCTGGGGCTAGCCACGTCGTTTGTCGGCCGCGTGG
The DNA here is from genome assembly GCA_964613505.1 of uncultured Acidobacteriota bacterium. GTDB lineage: Bacteria > Acidobacteriota > Terriglobia > UBA7540 > UBA7540 > CAZTHM01. The sequence goes on from CAZTHM010000073.1 coordinate 7,043, forward strand.
GGAAGGACCGCCTCGGCGACCGGGGGGCGGAATGGATGGCGGAGGCGGGAGTGGACCTCACCCACCTGGGACGCAGCGAGTCGGCCGCGACGGGTTGCGGATTTGTGATGATCACCCGCGATGGCGTTCCCGCGATCACCACCGCGATGGGAGCCAACGAAGAATTCTCCCCCGCGGACGTGGACCGCGCCGCGCTCGTCCTCTCCCAAGCCAAGATTGTTTTGGTGACGTTCGAGATCCCGGTGGCGACGGCGCTTCATGCGATCCGGCGCGCCAAGGAACTCGGGGCGTTTACCATCTTGACGCCGGGTCCCGCCGAGCCGCTCGCCAGGGATGCGCTGAGAGGACTCGACGTGCTGGTTCCCAACCGGACGGAAGCAGGAGTTCTCATGGGCCGCCCGCCCGAGGAGCGGCCCGCTCCCGCTGAACTCGTTCGGCGGCTGCAAGACTATTTTGGTGTTCCCAAAGTGGTCATCACGCTGGGCGCCGACGGGGCCTTGGTGGCCGACGGTCCCCAGCAAGAATCCGTGCCGGCGTTCAAGGTCCAGGTCGTGGACACGCCCGGGGCCGGTGACGCGTTTACGGCGGGGCTCACCTTCGGACTGATGGCGGAGGCGCCGCTGGCGGAGGCGGCGCGGTTCGGCTGCCTGACGGCGGCGCGTGCCGTGACCATTCGGGAGAGCGTTCCCGGCTTCGGGACCCTGGCAGAGGTCTTGGAGTTCGCGGCCGCGCAGGGACTTGAAGTTCCGCCGCGCATCATGCAAGCTCGGCGCCAGGCGGTGTAAAACCAATCAGGGAGGCAGACATCTTATGGCTGTCGTCATGCGGTTCGTGCAGCGCTTCAAAGCTGACAAGCGCCAAGAGTTTATGAAACTGGAAAAAGAGTTTGCCCAGCTCGAACACCGGGGCCTCCTCACGCCCGGACAACGAATGTCGCCCATCGCCGCACGCGAGCCGGGCAACACGCTGATCTGGGAGTCCACCTTCAAAGACCTGGCGGCCGCGAGTCAGGCGCTGAAGGCGCTGGAGGAGGGCATGGCGCATCAGGAACTCTTTGCGAAACAGGTTCCCTATTTTGAGGATGCCTGGGTTGAGTTTTACGAAGTATTGGATTTCTAAGTTAACAATCTCTTTTAATCGGAGGTAATATGCGTAAGGTGATTAGAACATCGAAGGCCCCCACTCCCCGCGGTGTTTATTCGCAGGCGATCGTGGAAAACGGTTTCGCGTTTGTCGCCGGCCAGGCGGCAATTAACCCGAAGACCAACGAACTCCAGTTGGGTGATATCCGCTCGGAGGTCCGTCTGACGCTCTCCAACATTCAGGCGATCTTGCAGGCGGCGGGAAGTTCGATGCGGAACGTCGTTCGCGTGGGAGTTTTCCTCGCCGACATGAATGACTTTGCCGCCATGAACGAAGTCTACCGGGAGTTTTTCCCCGCGGACCCGCCCGCCCGGACGACGGTCGGCGTGCATTTGCCGCAGATCAAGGTCGAAATCGATTGCATCGCCCGGGTGCGCGCGTCCCGCAAGCGGCGAGGGAAGTGAGAAAGTAGAAAAAATGCCCGCCATTGAGGATGTGTCATGAACTACCGGGAATTATCCACACCAGCGTTGGCGATCGACCTGGACGTCGTGGAACGCAATCTCGATCGCATGGCGAAGCGCTGCCGCGAGCAAGGCATCGGACTCCGCCCCCACACCAAGACCCACAAGACTCCTGAGGTCGCCAAGATGCAGGTCGATCGGGGCGCGGTGGGGCTGACCGTTGCCAAAGTGGGTGAAGCTGAAGCAATGGCGGGAGCGGGACTGGATGATATCCTCATCGCGTTCCCGATTTTCGGCGCCGAGAAACTCCAGCGCATCGCCCAGCTTGCCAAAACGCGGCGGTTACTTCTTTCTCTCGACCACGAGGCGACCGCTCAGGAACTCTCCCGTGCGGCGGCAGCGCAGGAGGCGACGATCGGAGTGCTGGTCGAATTCGACGCGGGCTTTCATCGCTGCGGGCTCGCGCCGGGGCCGGCCTGCGTGGAACTCGCCCGAAAGATCGAGAAGCTTCCCGGGCTGGTATTCCGCGGGCTGATGACTTATTTCGGCCATGTCTGGGGCACGCCCGAGGAGCGCCGAGACGAGGCCCAGCGGACCGCCGGGCAGGTCGCGAAGGGGCTGGACGCATTCCGGGATGAAGGGTTGAACGTGGAAATCGTTTCCGGCGGTTCGACGCCCTCGGCGGAGTTTGCCCACCTCGTCCCGGGCCTGACGGATATCCGGCCGGGAACGTATGTTTACAACGATATGAATACTTATTACCAGGGCGCGTGCCGCCTGGAAGATTGCGCGGCGCGCGTGGTGGTGACCGTGGTATCAACCGCCGTACCGGGCAAGGTCATCATTGATGCGGGATCGAAGACTTTTTCCTCCGACCTGCTGGGCTCAGGTCCCAAGTCCGGCTACGGCTACGTCGTCGAAGCTCCGGACGCGCCGATCATCAAGCTCAACGAAGAGCACGGGCACCTGGACATCACGAAATCCTCGCATCAATTTCACGTGGGGGAAGTGCTGACGGTGATACCCAATCATGTTTGCACCTGCGTGAACATGCACGACGAGGTCTTCGTGACACGCAGCGCCAACGTCGAGGGCGCGTGGCGTGTTTCCGCGCGCGGCAAAATCCGGTAGCGGCGCGGTCGGCGGAGGTCCTCTGGCAGAGATGATTGCCTTTCAACATACACCCGGCGAAGTTCAGACCCTCGTGCAGTTTTTCCGCCGCGAATCACCGCGCTTGCGGTCGCTCACCCGCGTCGTGATTACTCCCCAGCGGACCGTCGTTTACGACGTCAATCGTGATTGCATGGAGATCAACGGGCTGACGTTTGGCGATCCGGCGCTCGAGGCGCTGCTGGAAGAACTGGGCGTGGTGTACGACGCCGACCTCCTGAAGAAATCCGGCGCCGAGGGCGGCTCGATTGAGTATCCGGTCTCGGCGCGATTTCCCTGGGGCTGGGAACGAGTCAGCGGCTGAGGCCGCGCGCCCTGTCATCCAGAAACCTCTCCGCCGGTCGTGTTAAACTGTTGGATCGGAGGGATGGGTGAGTGGTTGAAACCGGCGGTCTTGAAAACCGTTAGCCTCGAAAGGGGCTCGGGGGTTCGAATCCCTCTCCCTCCGCCAGACCTCTTGCAGACTCTCCCATCAGCATTCGCGCGCGCTCCGAGCTTGGCTTGACATTGAAATGAGCACCGCTTAGTATCCGGCCATCCGAAAGTCATTCCCGTTTAATAACAGGGCAAAGGGGAAACACGCGTGGAAGGCGAATCCCAGAAAAAACTTGCGAGCCTCAAGGCGCAACTGGCCAAGGTCATCCTGGGCAAAGATGAGGTCATTAAGAATCTCATTATTGCCCTGCTGAGTGGCAACCACATTCTGATGGAAGACGTGCCGGGAGTTGGAAAGACCACGCTGGCCAAGGCGCTGGCCAAATCCTGCGCCGCCGAGTTCAAGCGTGTGCAATTCACACCCGATCTCCTCCCCACGGACGTTTTGGGGTCCTCGATCTACAATCCCCGGGACGGAAATTTCACCTTCAAGTCCGGCCCGGTTTTCACCAACATTCTGCTGGCGGATGAAATCAACCGCGCTTCGCCGCGGACGCAATCCAGCTTGTTGGAAGCGATGAGCGAACGGCAGGCTTCCATCGAGGGGACGACTTATCCGCTCCCCGCGCCTTTTCTGGTGATCGCCACGCAGAATCCCATCGAGTATCACGGCACGTATCCGCTGCCCGAGGCGCAGCTCGACCGCTTTGGCATGAAGATCGGCATCGGCTATCCTGGCAAGGACCAGGAGGTGGATGTTCTCTACAGCCAGTTCCACCATCACCCGCTGGACGATGTCACGCCGATGCTTGATTGCCCGACGCTGCTGGGGATGCAGGCAGCGGTCCGCGCCGTGAAGGTGGACACGCGCATCGCCCGCTACATCGTTGACCTGGCGGACGCCACGCGGTCCCACAGCGCAGTGAAGGTAGGTTGCTCGCCGCGCGGCAGCCTTATCCTTTTCCGCGCTACCCAGGCCCGGGCGTTTGTCGAGGGGCGAGATTACTCGATTCCGGAAGATGTCAAGAGCCTGGCCATCCTCACCCTGGCCCATCGCCTGGCCCGGAACCGCCCGGTACACTTCCTCCTTGACCTT
>CAZTHM010000073.1:11240-11824 GCA_964613505.1 uncultured Acidobacteriota bacterium
GCTCGACACCAAGGCCAAGTATTCCGGCGTCCTTAAAGAAGACGTGGTGCGTGAAGTCCTCGAGCGGGTGCCGGTGGGGATCTGAAGAGTCGTGAGCTGAGCCGTGGCAGAGCCTCGTCGTCAAACTACGCTCCTGGGCCGGGCCGTGCGGGAGTATCGCGCGCGGCTGACGGCGCGGGGGCAGTACCTGTTCTGGACAGTCCTGCTCATGGGCACTCTGGGACTGGATACGAGGCGGAACCAGGTCTTCAAGTTCTTTGCACTGCTGGCGGCGATTGGAATCCTTGCCGCGCTGTTCGCCTTTCTGCCGCGCCCGCGAGTCCGGCTGGAGTGCCCAATTCCCGGCCGAATCACGGCGCTCACGCCGGTCACCATCCGGGCCCGCATCATTCCCAAAGACTCCGCGTGGCTGCGCGAACTCTGCTTCGCTCTCCCTCCGCCCCACGGTGGCGGGACGAGAATACGTTTCACTCCCTGGCGGACTTTCCTGGAGACGAAACACGCTGAGCCGGTCGAGGTGACCGCGCAGCTTGAGGCCACGCGGCGCGGCCGGTACTTGCTGCGCGGGCCGGAGGTTCGCGGCA
>CAZTHM010000074.1:0-11814 GCA_964613505.1 uncultured Acidobacteriota bacterium
AGAATGAAAAAAGCCCACGCAACGAGCGCGAGCGTTCATACTTTATCCTTCAGACTTCATACTTTAAAAGATGCCCAAGCGCACTGACATTCGCAAAATCCTGATCATCGGTTCCGGGCCGATTGTCATTGGCCAGGCGTGCGAGTTCGACTATTCCGGCACGCAGGCGTGCAAGGCGCTGCGGGCGGAAGGCTACGAAGTCGTGCTGGTGAATTCCAACCCCGCCACCATCATGACCGACCCGGAACTGGCCGACCGAACCTACATCGAGCCGCTCGTCGCGGAATACCTGGAAGCCATCATCGCGCGCGAGCGCCCCGACGCGCTCCTGCCCACGGTGGGCGGCCAGACGGCGCTGAACCTTTCCGTGGAACTGGCGGAAAAGGGAATCCTCGACCGTTACAACGTGCAACTGATCGGCGCTTCGCTCAACGCCATCAAGATGGCGGAAGACCGCCTGTGGTTCAAGGACGCGATGCGACAGATCGGCCTGGAAGTTCCGCGCAGCGTCCTGATCAACAATCTGGAAGCGGCGCTCAAGGCCGGCGACCAACTGGGATTCCCGCTCGTGCTGCGCCCCTCGTTCACGCTCGGCGGGACGGGCTCCGGCACGGCGTATAACCGCGAGGAGTTTGAGGAAAAGGTGCGTTGGGGCCTGCAACTGAGCCCTGTCCACGAAATCCTGGTGGAAGAATCCGTGCTCGGCTGGAAAGAATTCGAGCTCGAAGTCATGCGCGACCACGCGGACAACGCCGTGGTGGTTTGCTCAATCGAGAACTTTGATCCCATGGGCGTCCACACCGGCGATTCGATTACCGTGGCGCCTGTGCAAACGCTCACCGACAAGGAATATCAGCGCATGCGTGACGCGGCGTTCGCGGTGATTCGCGCCGTGGGCGTTGAGACCGGCGGCTCAAATATCCAGTTTGCCGTCGAGCCCGAGACCGGCCGCATGGTGGTCATCGAAATGAATCCGCGCGTCTCGCGCAGCTCCGCGCTGGCGTCGAAAGCCACGGGTTTTCCCATCGCCAAGATTGCGGCACGGCTCGCCGTCGGCTATCGCCTCGACGAAATTCCCAACGACATCACGAAGAAAACGCCCTGCTGCTTCGAGCCGACGATTGACTACGTGGTTGTCAAGATTCCGAAATGGGCGCAGGAAAAATTCCCTGATTCTGACCACACGCTGGGCACGCAGATGAAATCGGTCGGCGAAGTGATGGCCATCGGGCGCACCTTCAAAGAAGCGCTGATGAAGGGCCTGCGCTCGCTCGAGACGGGACGAAAAACCCCCGTACCGCCCAAGGACCCGGCTGACCTCTACCCGCGTCTGACCACGCCGCATCCCGAGCGGCTCTGGGACGTGCTCTTCGCCTTTGAGAGCGGAATGAGTCTCGATCAGATTTCGGAAATCACGCGCATCGACCCGTGGTTCCTGAATCAGATCCAGCAGATCGTGGAGATGAAAGGCGAACTGAAACGCTTTACGCTCGATTCTGTCCCCGCGCCCGTGCTGCGTGAGGCGAAGCGGTTCGGCTACGCGGACCTTCAGCTCGCCGAATTGTGGGGCACTACCGGAGAGGCCGTTCGCAAGCGGCGGCAGCAGCTCGATGTCCGGCCCGTCTTCAAGCGCGTGGACACCTGCGCGGCGGAATTCGAGTCGTTCACGCCCTACCTCTACTCGAGTTATGAGGAGGAAGATGAGGCCGAGCCGAGCAACCGCAAGAAGGTCATCATCCTCGGCAGCGGGCCGAACCGCATCGGGCAGGGAATCGAGTTTGACTACTGCTGCTGCCACGCCTCGTTTGCCCTGAAAGAAGAGGGCTTCGAGACGATCATGGTGAATTGCAACCCGGAAACCGTCTCGACCGACTACGACACCTCCGACCGCTTGTATTTCGAGCCGCTGACTTTTGAAGACGTGATGGCGATCGTGGAAAAAGAAAAGCCCAACGGCGTGATCGTACAGTTCGGCGGCCAGACGCCGCTCAACCTGGCGCGGCAGCTCAAGGCGGCCGGAGTGCCCATCATCGGAACATCGCCCGAATCCATTGACTTGGCGGAAGACCGCAAGCATTTCGGGAAGTTGCTCGCCGAGATGAATATCCCGCAGCCAGAGAATGGCGCCGCGATGAATGTCGAAGAGGCGCTCGAGGTCGCGCGCCGCATCGGCTATCCGGTTCTGGTGCGGCCGTCGTACGTGCTCGGCGGTCGTGCCATGGTCATCGCCTACGACGAAGCGACGCTCATTGACTATGTTCGCCGCGCGGAAGAATTGCAGCGCGCTTTCCCCATTCTCGTGGACCGTTTCCTGGAGAATGCCACGGAAGTGGACGTGGACGCGCTCTCGGACGGCGAGGACGTGGTCATCGCCGGCATTATGGAACACATCGAAGAAGCGGGCATCCATTCCGGCGACAGTTCCTGCGTACTGCCGGCCGTGCAGATTCCCGAGACCCAACGGACCACCCTGCACGAATACACGGTGAAGCTGGCCCGGAAACTGAAAGTCATTGGGCTGATGAACGTGCAGTACGCCATTCAGAATGGGAACGTCTACGTCCTGGAAGTGAACCCGCGAGCCTCGCGGACCGTCCCGTATGTCAGCAAAGCGACAGGTGTACCATTGGCAAAACTTGCCGCGCGACTCATGGTGGGCCGCAAGCTCCGCGAATTTGGGTTGGCGCCGGAACTCCCCGTTCATCATTACTTCGTGAAGTCTCCCGTCTTTCCATTCCAGAAATTTCCGGGGGTTGACACGCTTCTGGGGCCGGAGATGAAATCCACGGGCGAGGTGATGGGTGTGGCGGAGACTTTCGGCCTGGCCTTCAGCAAGGCCCAGCTTTCCGCTCACCAGCGAATTCCCACCAGCGGGCGCGTGTTTCTTTCCGTGAACGACCATGACAAGGCGGGTGTGGTTCCGATTGCGCGCGACTTGGCGGGACTGGGATTCAAGCTGGTCGCCACTCGCGGGACGGCGCAGCATCTTCGCGCCGCCGGGCTTAAGGTCGAAAAGGTTTTCAAGGTGAATGAGGGGCGGCCCAACGTCGTGGACCTCATCAAGAGCGGCAAGCTTGACCTGATCATTAATACGCCACTGGGACGCGCCTCGCGCTTCGACGAGAAGGCGATTCGCCGCGCCGCCGTGCAAGGCGGCGTGACCTGCATCACGACGCTTTCCGCGGCCTCGGCGGCGGTCAATGGCATCAGGGCGCAACAGGAGCACGGGATTCAAGTGGCGAGCTTGCAGGAGTTGCATCAAAAGGAGGCTGTCAGCCCTCAGCAATCAGCGGTCAGCCGTTCTGTTCCGCTGAGAGCTGAAAGCTGACGGCTGAAAGCTATATCACCATGACTCGAAAACAAATCATCGAACGCTTGCAAGGCATCTTTCTCCCCATCATCACGCCTTTCGACCGCCGAGGCGAAGTCGACCCCAGCTTGTTCCGCGAAAACGTGAGCCGCTATGTGGGCATCGGTCTTTCGGGGATTGTCATTGCCGGCTCGACGGGCGAGGCGCCGTTTCTCACCGAGCGCGAGCGCCTGAGGCTGCTCGAAATCGCCCGCCGATTCGTCCGCCCGCCGGAACTGCTGATTGCCAGCACCGGCCTGGAGAGCACGCTTCTGACTCTGCGCCTCAGCCGCGAGGCCGTGGCGCGCGGCGCGGACGCGATTCTGGTGATAACGCCCAACTACTACAAGTCGCGGATGGATTCCAGTGCCCTCGCGGCGCATTTCAAGTCGCTGGCCGACGGCCTGCGCCGGCCGATCATCATTTACAACATTCCGCAGTTCACCGGGATTCGTATGGATCCTGGTGCCCTTGGCAAACTCTCACGCTATTCCAACATCGCCGGGCTCAAGGAGAGCTCGGGCGACCTGGCCTACGTGCGGAAGATCCTGCGGCGCGTCCGGCCGGGATTCCGCGTGCTGGTGGGAGCGCCACCCATCCTGCTCGACGCCCTGCGCGCCGGCGCCGTAGGCGGGGTGCTTGGGCAGTCGGGCTTTGTCCCCGAGATCTGCCTGGGAGTCTACGACGCGTTTCGCCAGCATCGCATGACAGCGGCACGTGAGTTGCAGCAGAGGCTCACGCTCCTGGCACAGAAAATCGCTGTCCCTTACGGAATCGCCGGAGTCAAAGCGGCAGTGGAATTGAGCGGGTACGCTGCCGGCCCGCCCCGGCCGCCTCTTCCATCGCTGAACGATTCCGGACGCCGCGCCGTCACCGCTGCACTGCGCGAGGCGCGCGCGGGGCTGGAATTCTGAACCGTTCTCCGGAATTGCTCATCCAAGATTGAGAGGGCGGATTTCTCCGTGTGCGGGGCCCGCCCGCAATTGTCGTGACCGTGCGGGCATCGTACGATAAAGATTTTGATGGACTGTAGCTGCATTCCCTACACGCGCGTCCCGCATTCCAGCAAGCTATTGCTGGATTTTCTCTACGACTTCGACCGCGTGCGCGAGTTTTACAGCAGCGCTCCCTTTGACCCGGCAAACTATCGGGACCTGGCCGTCAAACTCCGGGGATTTCACGCCGACCGGACCGGCCTCGTCGAAATCCTGAAGCGTCAGAACCAAACCTTTGGCAGCGGGAAAGCAACCTTCGAAAACCTCCGCCGGCTGGGCGAACCGGAAACCTTCGCCGTCGTAACCGGCCAGCAGGTGGGGTTGCTCTCGGGGCCGGCCTTCACGCTCTACAAGGCCCTCACGGCCGTAAAGCTCGCCCAATCTCTCTCCGCGCAAGGACTGCCCTGCGTCCCGGTGTTCTGGCTGGCGACGCAGGACCACGATTTGGAAGAAGTGGCGCAAACCGCGGCCTTCGACGAAGAGTACAGCCTGATCCCACTGCACGACCCGGGCGAGCGGCCGGCGCCGCGCTCGCCGGTGGGCTTGGTGAAGCTGACCGAACAGATCAGCGAGGTGTTGGGGAGTCTCGAGAAGGCTCTCCCCGCCGGGGAGCCGCGCGACAAGCTGCTGGGCGACCTGCGCGATTGTTATCAGCCTGGCGTCACGTGGAGCCTGTCGTTCGCTCGATGGATGGCGCGGCTTTTCAGCCCTTGGGGCGTGATCCTGCTCGACCCGTTGGACAGAACGGTCGAGGCCCTTACCCGCCCAGTCTTCGACCGAGCCCTCGCTCATGCCGAGGAGCTCCGTGTTCGTTTGCTCCAGCGCTCGAAGGCGCTGGAAGGCGCCGGATATCACGCCCAGGTCCGCGTAACGGATGAATCCACGCTGGTGTTCGTGACGCGGGACGGGGATCGCCTGCCGCTCCAGCAGCGGGCCGGCGAGTTGCTCCTCGACGGGACGGCGAGCGTTTCCCTGGCCGATCTCGGGGCGGGCGCCGACGACGGTCGGTTTCATTTTTCCGCCAACGCCTTGCTGCGCCCCATCGTCCAGGACGTGCTCCTGCCGACGCTGGCCTACGTCGCGGGCCCGTCGGAGCTTGCTTATCTGGGGCAATCGCAGACGCTCTACGCATCTTTCGGACGGCCGCAGCCCGTCATCTTTCCGCGCGCCGCCTTCACATTAGTGGACCGCCGGGTCGAGCGCATCCTGGAAAAATACAAGTTGGATGTGACAGACGTCTGGGAAGGCGAAGACGCTCTGCGCCACAAGATCGCGGCGACCGGATTTTCCGAAGGCTGGGCCGAGCGGTTTGAGCAAAGCGAAAAAGATCTGACGCACTTGCTCGAACGTCTCCGCTGCGATTTGGAGGCGCTTGACCGGACTCTGCTCGACACGCTCAAGAACATTGAAGAGAAAATGAAATACCAATTGGATCGCCTGAAGGGAAAAGTGACCCGCGCCGCCCTCCAGCGCTCGGAACTGCTTTCGCGCCATGAACAGGCGCTCCGGAAGTCCGTGATGCCGGAGAAAGCTCTGCAAGAGCGCAAGGTTAGTGGTGTCTCGTTCCTCGGCCGCGCCGGGTATGAATTGCTGGATCGCATTCTCGCGCAAATCCAAACCCATTCCTCCGATCACCAGGTGATCGTTTACTGAGACGTCCCGGACGGCGGCAGGGAAGCCGTTGGCCCACGCATCTCGTGGGCTGGCGCAGTTTTGCTGCCTCCTGAGAGGGTGGCAGGGTCTGTTATAATCGCCCAAGGCTTCGAGCCAAAGCGGGTTTGCTGAGGACGCCTGCGACGAGGATGGAAAGCGAGGGGAGGAAAGGTCATGGCCTCTGAAAATAGTAAGACGGGGATGGGCGACACCACCAAATCGCATTCCCACGTGGTGCAGGTGGAGACCATCCTGCGCGTGGAGTTCAAGGACATCACGAACCTGCTCCAGGGACTCATCGCTGAGTCGGGCGTGCGGAGCGGCCTCTGCCACCTCTTTGTTCCGCACACCACCGCCGGCCTCCTTATCAATGAGAACGACGACCCGGCTCTGCAACGCGACCTGAGCGACTTTCTCAAACAACTGGCCCCGCAGGACCGCATTTACCACCACAACGACGGCAACTGCGACGCACACTTGAAAGCCGCGTTGATGGGCGCATCGAAGTCTCTGCTGATTGAGAATGGGGGACTGGTGCTCGGGCGCTGGCAAGGCGTCTTCTTCTGTGAGTTTGACGGGCCTCGGCGGCGCGACTTGCGAGTCAAAATCGTCTCGGATTGATCCATTACTTGCCCAGTCAGAGTGGGCCTGTACCTTTCATGAAAAATCTTGGGCTCTACATCCAGATTCCCTTTTGCGCGTCGAAGTGCACCTTCTGCAACTTCAGCTCCAAGGTTTCGCGCGCAGAAGTTCTGGCGAGCTATTGTCAGGCGCTCGAGCAGGAAATCGGGTCTTTGTGGACCCACTTTAGCGCCGCCGGCGTGGGGCAACAGCTCTTAGAACTCCCGGTCGATACTCTCTACTTCGGTGGTGGGACGCCGCCCATCATCGGGATTGAGCGGCTGGAGCGAATCCTACAAGCGCTCCGCGCGCCATTCCAGTTTGCGGACGCGGTCGAAGCCACGCTGGAGACGACGCCTGGCTCGGCCGACGCAACCTTCCTTGAGCAAGTCCTCGCGCTGGGAGTGAACCGGCTGAGCATTGGGGCGCAATCGTTTGACGACCGGGAGCTGAGTGCGGTGGGGCGGCTGCACTCCGTGGCGGACACGCGCACCCTGGTCGAGCACGCCCGCCGCGCCGGCTTTGAGAACGTCAACCTCGATCTCATCGCTGGATTGCCGCACCAGACCGAAGACTCCTGGCGCCAGAGTCTCGAGGCGATCGGTCAGCTTCGGCCGGAACACGTATCTGTCTACATCTTCGAAGTGGACGAGAAGAGCCGCCTGGGCGGGGAGGTCCTCCGCCACGGGACTCGGTACCGTGCGGAGTCCGTGCCCGATGACGAATTCATGGCTGCCGCGTACGAGACGGCGCGTCGCTTCCTGAAGGATGTGGGCTACATTCAATACGAAATATCCAACTTCGCGTTGCCTGGCTTTGAATCAAGGCACAATCGGAAGTACTGGAATCTGGAGCCCTACATCGGCCTGGGAGCAGGAGCGCATTCCTTTGATGGCGTGTTCCGCTGGGCAAATGAGTCGAATGCCGAACTCTATTCTGCACAGCTCGCTTGCGGCGAATCGCCCATGGCGGAGCTGCGCCGGCTTACTCCCGAGGAGCAGCTGGAGGAATTCTTTTTCGTGGGACTTAGGCAGGCGGAAGGAATCCACCTCTCCGATGCGTCGCGGCGCTGGGGACAAACAGCACTCGCCCCCTTTCAATCCGTGATGGCCGAGCTCGCAGATCGCGGCCTTCTGAGGAGGGAAGGCGATTGCGTCCGCCTGGCGGACGACGCGTTTATTTTCTCGAACGAAGTGTTCCAGGAATTTCTCCTGGCGAAGACGGAGGCGCCATGAGCAGTGCTCAAGATCCGTGCGGGCCGGCCGACAAAGTCAATCTTGCCGAGAAGTTGAACTTGTTCAACAAGTATTGGAGCCCCAAGATCGTGGGCGAAGTGAATGAGAGCTATGTAAAGCTCGTCAAGCTCAAGGGCGAGTTCGTCTGGCATCATCACGAGCGCGAAGACGAATTGTTCCTGGTTTTGAAAGGCAGGCTACTCATGAAATTCCGTGATCGCGACGTTTGGGTCAACGAAGGCGAGTTCATTATCGTGCCGCGAGGCGTCGAGCACATGCCGGTTGCAGAAGAGGAGGTGCACGTCCTGCTCCTCGAGCCGAAAACCACGCTCAATACCGGCAACGTCGAGAACGAGCGGACACTCCACGAACTCCAGAGAATCTAACCTGAAGGAAGTGATTTAATAGAATGGACTCTTCGATAGTCGATTTGCGAAGCGATACAGTCACAAAGCCCACGCCCGCCATGCGTCGTGCCATGGCAGAGGCCGAGGTCGGCGACGACGTCTACCGCGAAGATCCCACCGTCAATCGCCTGCAGGAGCGCGCCGCGGAGATTTTCCAGCGCGAGGCGGCGCTCTATGTGCCGTCCGGAACCATGGGCAACCAGGCGGCGATCAAGGTGCACACGCACCACGGCCAAGAGGTGATCTGCGAGCAGCGCGCCCACATTTACAACTACGAAATGGCGATGATGGCAGCGTTTTCTGGCTGCCTGCCGCGCCCCCTCTGGGCGGAAGAAGGAATTCTCAACTGGGACTTGATTGCACCGCACGTGCGTGGCCGCAGCGACCACCGCGCGCGCACCGCGCTCATCTCGCTCGAGAACACTTCCAATCTGGCGGGCGGGTCGGTTTATCCGCTCCAGGTTTCTAGTGACATCTGCGACCGCGCGCACGCTGCGGGCCTGCCGGTTCATCTGGATGGCGCACGCATCTTCAACGCTTCCGTAGCGCTCGGCAAGTCGGTGGTGGAGCTGACGGCGAAGTTCGACTCCGTGATGTTTTGCCTGTCGAAGGGACTGGGCGCGCCGGTGGGCTCAATGCTGGTAGGCAGCAAGGCCTTCTTCGAAGACGCCCGGCTGGCACGGAAGATGTTGGGCGGCGGGATGCGCCAGGCGGGCGTCCTGGCCGCGGCGGGGCTGATTGCGCTCGAAGAAGGTCCGAAGCATCTTCACATCGATCACGACAACGCGAAGTTCCTGGCGCAGGGGCTGGCGGAAATTCCGGGCATCAAGATTGATCTTTCCAAGGTGGTTACCAATATCCTGTTTCTCGACGTTGCGGGAACAGGAATTACTTCCTTTGAAATATCCAAGCGCCTCGCCGCGCAAAACGTGCTGGCCAATGGCGTCACACCCGAAACCATGCGCATGGTGACCCACCGCGACGTGGACCGCGCCGGCTGCGCCCGCGCTCTGCAGGTCTTGCGCGAGGTTCTGCAAATCCCCCGCAAGACTGCGGTCGCGTAATCCTCGCGCGGTTCGGGCCCACCACCAGCAACTGGCTTGTGAGGTTTTACCTCTTTTTCAGGGCTTGCTGCTCGGAAAGTTTGGCCAGGGCGCCGATATAGCGGCGGCGATATGCGAGGTCGTTGGGCTCCAGCTTCGAGGCGGTGTGGTATTCCTCGAGTGCGCCCTGCAAGTCCCCCAGTTTTTCAAGCGCGTAACCCAGGCCGTTGTGGGCCTCAGCGTCGGTGGGGTCGTGACGGATGGCCTCCAGCAATTCCACGCGCGCGCGCTTCCACTCCTTGGCGGAGAGAAAGGTTATTCCCATCTCGCGATGGAGATCGGAATTCTCAGGATCGAGGCGATAAGCCGATCTCAAATGTTCAACCGCTTCTTCGATGTGCCCGCGCGACCGGAGTTCAACCGCTTCGCGGATGTGCTGACGCAACTGGAGTTTGATTTCAGCCGGCTCCAGGACGGCGGAAGGCGAGCCGGCAGCCGTGACTCCTTCCACCCCGTGGCGGACCTCCAGCTTCTGCTGCGCCCGCGGCGAAATGAAATACGCCTTGCCTGGTTCGTCGGAACATTTGAGATGAAGGTAGTGGTCGCCCGGCTCGACGGTTTCGAGCAAGAGCGTTCCAGTGGCGCCGGTTTTTCCGACCGAGGTCGCATCGAGCTCCGCCGTGCAGCCCTCCCGTCCCGTCTCAATCTCGACTTGCGCGAACTGTGGCGTCTGCTCGCGTGCCGCGAGCGAGCCGCTCGATCCCAGAGTGGCAAGAACCGCCAGGAAGACGCGCCCGCATGGTAATCGGTAAGTTCCCACGATTTTCGATCTTAGCACAGTGTCCGCGCCTCAACGCCCCGTGGCGCGCTTCCTTGACGCCCTCGGGGTTGTGTTATAGCCTAAGTTTTCATGGGCCACGCCAAACCCAGCAAGCAGTCCCGAGGTGAGTCCTGGATTTCGAACTGAGTGCGGAACAGCAGGAAATCAAGCGGTCCGTGCGCGAGTTTGCCGAGCAGGAAATCCAGCCCCACGTTCGGGAATGGGACGAGGCGCAACATTTTCCCTCCGAAATCCTCCCTCAATTGGCGCAACTCGGATTGATGGGCGTGACCTTTCCGGCGGAGTACGGGGGCGCGGGTCTGGGCTACGTCGAGTACGTGACCATCCTCGAAGAACTCGCCCGCGTGGATGGGTCGGTGGCGCTGATCGTCTCCGCGCACAATTCATTGTGCTCGAATCACATTCGCCTGATGGGAACCGAGGAGCAAAAACGCAAATACCTCGCGCCTCTGGCTCGCGGAGAGAAACTGGGATGCTGGAGCCTGACCGAGCCGGACTCGGGCAGTGACGCCGGCGCGTTGCGCACGACGGCGCACCTCGACGGCAGCGAGTGGGTCTTGAACGGCGTCAAGAATTTTGTCACCAACGGTCACTATGCCGACGTGTGCGTCCTCATGGCGGCAACCGATCGGCGCCAGGGCAAGCGCGGCATCTCCGCCTTCATTGTGGAGAAGGGAACTGGCGGCTTCCTGCCCGGCAAGTAGGAAAACAAGCTGGGGTTGCGCGCCAGTGACACGGCTGAAATTGTCCTGGAGAATTGCCGCATCCCGAAGGAGAATCTTCTCGGACAGGCGGGCGAGGGCTTCACCGATTGCCTCAAGGTCATCGAGAAGGGGCGCATCGGCATCGCCGCGATGGCGGTAGGAATCGCGCAAGGCGCGCTCGAAGCCTCGCTGAATTATGCCCAACAGCGGAAGCAGTTTGGAAAACCCATCAGCGAGTTCCAGGCCATCCAGTGGAAGCTGGCGGATATGGCCACGGAAATCGACGCCGCGCGCTTGCTGACTTATCGCGCTGCCGCTCTTGCCGACCGCGGCCGGCGTGTCAGCCGCGAGGGCTCGATGGCGAAGCTCTTTGCCGGCGAAGTGGCCGTTCGGGCCACCAACGAAGCCATTCAGATCCACGGCGGCTACGGCTTCCTCAAAGATTATCCGGTGGAGAAGTTCTACCGCGACGTCAAACTGTGCACGATCGGCGAGGGAACGAGCGAGATTCAGAGGATGGTGATTGCGCGCGAGCTGCTCCGCGCGTAGGCGCGGCGGCCACGGCATCGCCGCGGCCCGCAGTGAATTCCCTGCATGACGGAATCTCAACAGGATTGGGCTGAGAAGATTGTTGCCGGCGACCGGCGCGCCATGGCTCGAGCCATCTCTGCGGTCGAGAACGGGGAGAGAGCCGGAATCGAGCTGCTCAAGACTCTATTCCCGAAATCCGGCGGGGCGTACGTCGTCGGCATTACGGGCTCGCCGGGAGCGGGGAAGAGCACGCTGGTTGAAAAGTTGGCGGGTGAATACCGCGCGCGCGGGCTGCGCGTGGGAATCATCGCGGTCGATCCCACCAGCCCGTTCTCCGGCGGTGCAATCCTCGGCGATCGCATTCGCATGCAAGCTCTCTCGACGGACGAAGGCGTCTACATCCGCAGCATGGCCACGCGCGGGCACCTGGGAGGT
>CAZTHM010000075.1:0-9584 GCA_964613505.1 uncultured Acidobacteriota bacterium
CGATCAAGGGGTACGCCATCCATCCCATCTGGTTCGTCAGCCTGGCCAAGCTGAAGGAGCACTCGACCGCGGGCGTGACGCTTTCCATGAAGAATTCCTTCGGCCTTCCACCCTTGACGATTTATGGCGATGGCGCGGGCGTCGACGAGCCGGCGAAGGTCACCAAGGGTCCGCGTATGATGCTCCACAACGGCAGCCGCCAACCGTCTAAGACGGCGCTCGCCGAAAACGATCCCCAGTCGTCCCGCGACCCGGCCTATCGCGTGCCTCGTGTGACCGTGGACCTGGCGGCGGCGCGGCCCATCCACCTCGCCATCATTGACGGCATTTCGACGGTGGCGGGCGGGGAAGGTCCGTGGATGAAAACCTGCCGCCCGGTGCACGCAGGCGTGCTCGTGGCGGGAACCAATTGCGTCACCACCGACGCCGTAGGGACTGCACTGATGGGCTTTGACCCGATGGCCGAGCGCGGCGCGGCGCCCTTCGAAAAGTCCGACAACACGCTCCAGCTCGCCGAGCAACTCGGCCTCGGCACGCGCGATTTGAAGAGGATCGAAGTCCTCGGCGTGCCGATCGCCCAGGCCCAAGTCGATTTCCGGCACGCGTAGATGCGCGGCATGCCGGGCCGACGGCCAGCCTTACTTCTGCGCACTCAAAATCTTCCAGATCGTCCCACCGAAGATATTATCCTGGGCCGGCTTGGGGACGCCGCAGGCGTCGAGCATTTTGTGGTAGCGCTCGAGCTCGCGGTCGAACTCCTCGATCTCGCCGTTAAACACATCCGACGCGAAAACCAATTTCTCGAAGGCGTGCGGCCCGCCGGCGGGCGTGTGCGGGCTGACGACGCCCGCCCACCAGAAGATGCTCTTCCAGAATGTCGGGTCGTCCTGCTTCTTGATGAGTGACGAGCCGGAGAGATCGAAATAGAGGTTGGGGTTCCAGCGCGAAATTTCCGCTGCCCAGGCGTAGTCGGGATTGCCGAGGTGCGCGCCGAGGACGGTCAGCTTGGGGAAGCGCCGCGCGATGCCGTCAAGCGTCGAGGGGCGCATGCGGTCCACGCTGATGTCGCTCGGAATGTCGGGCTCGGTGCGGTTCACGATGCCGGAGTGGAAGAGAACAATCATCTTGTACTTTTCGGCGCGTTCGTAGATGGGCCAGTAGCTGCGGTCGTCGTAATTCTTGAGCGGCCCGGTAATTTCCCCCAAACCCACGCAGCCCGCCTCGTGAAAGCGGTCCACGAGCGAGACCGCCACGGGATCGTCGAGCTTCAATTCGCCGATGCACAGCAGGCGGTTCGGATGCTCCTTGATGAAGGAGGTCACACTCTTCAAGTCCGAGGGCGCGGTGATGAGCAGCGCCAGGCCGTCAACGAAATCGAGCTTGGCGGCGAGTTTCACCAGGTACGCCGGGTCGCCGTTGTGATGATGATGGGCGTCGATGATCTTGGGCTGCCCCTGCGCCCAGGCGACAACCGGAACCAAGCAGAGAACCAGCAACACGAAGAGATGAGATATCCTGCGCATTAAGGACCTCCCGCTAGAGGATAACTGCGGCCAAATAATGCCACAATCCGGGGTTTGTAGCAGCAAATCCTCGACCTGGAGGGCTCGTCAGAACTCGGGGGAAGGTGTTGGCCTTGATTTGGCCAACAACTATCCCTAGAATCATCTCCGTTTAGGGAATCACGCTCAAGCGCAGCACCGGAGTGACCTTGTGACCGGTACGACGGTCTCCCACTATCGCATCTTGGAGAAGCTTGGCGGCGGCGGGATGGGTGTCGTCTACAAGGCCGAAGACACTCGGTTGGGCCGCCAAGTGGCCCTGAAATTCCTGCCGCCCGAACTGGCCAAAGACCGGCAGGCCCTGGAACGCTTTCAACGGGAAGCGCGCGCCGCCTCGGCTTTGGACCATCCCAACATCTGCACGATCTATGACATCGGCGAGCACGACAGCCAACCTTTCATTGTGATGCAGTTGCTGGAGGGGCAAACCCTGAAGCACCGGATTGGCGTAGCGCCGGCCTCTGGCCGGCATGCCGCCGGGACGGCGGCGCTACGAACGGACGAGGTTCTGGAGCTAGCCATTCAGCTTTCCGACGCGCTGGACGCGGCCCACGCGAAGGGCATCGTGCACCGGGACATCAAGCCGGCAAATATTTTCGTCAGCACGCGTGGGCAGGCGAAGATTCTGGATTTCGGCTTGGCGAAGCTGACACCCGTAGGGCCGGGGCTCGCCCCGGCCAGGCCGCCCCAAGGGGCGGCCCTACAGGACTCGCCTACGATCGGGGTCGCCGAGGAGCATCTGACCAGTCCTGGCACAGCGATGGGCACCGTGGCTTACATGTCCCCCGAACAGGCGCGCGGCGAAGAACTCGACGCCCGCACCGACCTCTTCAGCTTCGGCGTGGTGCTCTACGAAATGGCCACGGGTCAGCAGCCATTCTCGGGTTCCACATCGGCCGTTATCTTTGAAGCCATTCTGAACCGCGTGCCCGTGTCGCCCGCGCGGTTAAATCCCGAGTTGCCCGCGGAATTCGAGCGCATGGTCAAGAAGCTGCTCGAGAAAGACCGGTCCATGCGCTATCAGACGACCTCCGACCTACTGGCTGACCTCCGGCGTCTGAAACGTGACACGGACTCCGGGCGCAAACCTGCAATGAGCGGGGTGGCGGCGGGCGCGCGCCAGCCGAAAACCTCCCGGGCCGTTGATTCCATCGCCATCCTGCCGTTCGTCAACCTGAGCGGCGACCCGGAGATGGACTACCTGAGCGACGGGATCACGGACAGTCTCATCAACAGCCTCGCTGAGGTACGCAAGCTCCGTGTAATTCCGCGAGGCTTGGTTTTCCGATTCAAAGGGCGGGAAATTGATCCCCAGGCGGTCGGAAACGAGCTCAATGTCAGGGCGATCTTGACCGGCCGAGTCATGCAGCGGGGCGACACGCTGATGATCGGCGCTGAACTCCTTGACGTCTCAAAGGTATCGCAGCTTTGGGGCGGGCAGTTCAATCGGAAAATGGACGACCTTTTTGCTGTGCAGGAGGCCATCGCGAACGAAATTGCGGGGAAGCTGAGGCTGCAACTGACCGGCGATGACAAGAAGCGGCTCACCAAGCGCGCCACCCAGAACAAGGAGGCGTACCAGCTTTACCTCAAGGCGCTGTACTTCTCCAACAAGTGGTCACCACAGAATTTGAACAAAGCCATTGAGTACGCGCGGCAAGCCATTGACTACGATCCCGCCTTCGCACCTGCCTACGCCGTCATGGCGCAATCTTACAGCACGCTCGGATTCTATGGTTTCATCTCTCCGAAGGAGGTGTTCCCTAAGGCCAAGGCGGCGGCTCAGCGGGCTCTGGCCCTGGATGACGGGCTGGCAGAAGCGCACGCGGCACTGGCCACAATTCGCACCATGTATGATTGGGACTGGGCTGGTGGACTCCAAGAATGTCAGCGGGCGGTGGAGCTCAATCCCAACCTCCCTATTGTCCACCACGTATACGGCATGTGTTTAATTGTTGCTGGAAGATTCGAGGAGGCGAGCGAGGAATCTGGGCGGTCCGTGGAACTTGACCCGCTCTTCCCTTCGACCAACCTGGCCTTGGGAGCCTGGTTCTTTTTCGCTCGGCGGTACGATCAGGCGGTGGCGCAGCTCAAGAAGACAATCGAACTGGATCCCGCCATTGCCAGGCCGCGCGAGTTGTTGGCATCGGTGTATGCCCATCAGGGGAACTACGAGGCGGCCGCGGCGGAATGCGCCGTCATGAGCTCACTCTCAGGCGGGACGGCCCTCAGCCGCGGGATGTTGGGGCTCGTCTGCGCCCTCACGGGTAGGCAGGCAGAAGCGCGAAGCATCCTGCACGAATTGCAGCCACTCCCTGGAGATGACCTTCTACTCGCATTCCGGACTGCCCAGTTGTGCACCGCCCTTCCTGAGCGCGACTTGGCGTTCGAATTACTTAACAAGCTCTGCGACGAACGTTTTCCTTTGCTGATTTATCTGAAGGGATATCCGGTATTTGACAATCTGCGCTCGGATTCCAGATATGAAGCGTTGTTGCGCCGCGTCGGCCTGCCGCCGTAGGGAGCAAAAGTTCAGTCGACAAGAAATAATAGGCCGCAAGGCGTCTGTCGCGTCAGGGTATGGCTTTAGCCACGCCGTTCACCCACGCCCCTTTAAGTCCTTCAGGGGTTTTAACCCTGAGGCCTCAGCGGCTGAAGCCGGGAAGACTGAATTGCCTCCTCTTACGGCACGCATAAATGCGTGCCCTGACGGGACAGCGGCGTCGGCCCGGCGAGGTCGCCGCTACGGATTGTAAGAAAGAGCCTGGCTCATTAGATCCTGCGCCTCATCGAAGCGAGGCACCCTCCGATTCTAACCTATTGAAATAAAGATGCTTACAGGATGTAATCGACCTGCAAAACCCTGTCCCTAAGCCCGCGACAATTCCCCCCAGCTTCCCTTTCTTCATGGCTGGCCGTGTGATAGACTTTTAGTTTACCGACAGCCTGCTTCTACGCCTTGGGAGTCCCCTCATGAAGCGCTACGCGGAGCATCGCTTCCCCGGCAAGCTTTTCATTGTCGAAGGAATCGACGGCTCGGGAAAATCGACGCAACTGATGCTCCTCCACCAGTGGTTGCAGGCGGAGGGTTACGGCACCGTCTTCAGCGAGTGGAATTCTTCGCCGCTGGTCAAGGAGACCACCCGGCGCGGCAAAAAGAAGCAGATGCTGACCCCGGCGACGTTCAGCCTGATTCACGCCACGGATTTCGCCGACCGCATGGAGCACAACATCATTCCGCTGCTCAAGGCCGGCGCGGTGGTCCTATGCGACCGTTATATTTACACCGCCTTCGGGCGCGACGTGGTGCGCGGCATGGACTCCAAGTGGGTGCGCGAGCTTTACAGTTTTGCGGTCAAGCCGACGGGCGCGTTCTATTTCCGCGTTCCCCTCGACGTGGCCATGAAGCGCATCCTGGACGGCCGCACGGGCGTGAAGTTTTACGAAGCGGGCATGGACCTGGGGCTGAGCGAAGACGAGGAAGAAAGTTTCAAGCTCTTCCAGGGGCGCATTCTGGACGAGTACGAAAAGATGGTTCCGGAGTTTGACCTGATTGCCGTGGATGCGACCCAGCCCATCGAAGAGCAGCAGTCGCAGATGCGGGCGATCGTCAAGGCCAAACTCGCCCAAGCCAAGCGATTGAGGGTGGCGCCGTGAGAGAGACGTATGGAGTCGTCCTGCCGGGGATGAACTTGGCGGACCTGACCGGCAAGCTGATCGTCATCGAAGGCACCGACGGTGTGGGCCGTTCGACGCAGATCCGCCTCATCAAGCCCTGGCTCGAGCAGCAGGGCCGCGCCGTGCTCGAGACCGGCATGACGCGCTCGTCGCTGGCGGGCAGGGGCATCAAGCAGGCCAAAGAAGGCCACACTCTGGGACGCATTACGCTCAGCCTGTTTTATTCGACGGATTTCGCCGACCGCCTCGAAAACGAAATCGTGCCCGCGTTGCGCGCCGGGTTTGTGGTGCTGACCGACCGCTACATCTTTTCGCTGATGGCGCGCGCCATGGTGCGCGGGATCGAGCCGGCGTGGATTCGCAGCGCTTACAGCTTTGCGCTCAAGCCCGATGCGGTCTTCTATCTGCGCATCGGCGTGGACGATTTGATTCCCCGCGTGGTTTTTTCACGCGGCTTTGACTATTGGGAGTCGGGGATGGACCTCCACCCCAGCGAGGACATGTACGAAAGCTTCCGCAAATATCAGACGTCGCTGCTCCAACAATTCGACGTGCTGGGCGAGGAATACGGGTTCGAAGTCGTGGACGCTTCCGCGGATGTGCGCTCCGTATACGAGCGCCTGCGGGACGGCATCGCGCGCGTCCTGAGTGGCGAGCCGCGCGAGCCGCTTTTTGCCGTGCAGCGTCCCAAGGAAACCGTGGAGACTCGTCCGGAAAGTAATGTTGTGGAACTGCCGTCTTCTGGGAAGGTTGTGGCGGCGGGGACGGAGAATTGAGAATTGATGATTGATAATTGATAATTGATAACTGATGATATAGATTTTCTCTTTGCAATTATCAATTATCAATCATCAATTCTCAATCGGCCATCCTGAACGATTCATCCGGTGAGGTCGCTACGCCGGCCACCCACGCTTTGGCTTTCTCGTAGCCCCCCGAATCCAACGTCATCTGGAAGTATTTCGCCTTGAAACTCTCCTTGCCTTTGCGGTTGCGGAGGATGAGTTTCTCCACGCCCATGGCGATGGGCAGCTGCTCGCGGAGAAACTCCGGCCGCGCCACCATTGCGATCATGGCTTGCTCGAGGACTTCCGCGTCGTGCCAGTTGCCGAGGTGGGTTTGCAGGCCGCGCAACCATTGGACCGCCTCTTTGCTGCCTGGAACATCGAACTCATGGACCACTTCGATCAGGTAACGGACGCGCTTGGCGGCGATGCGCACGCCGTGAATGACCCCCACCCGGGCGTCGCTCTGCGAGTGGGCGATTTGCGTCTCGAAGCCTTGCCAGACGCTCTCGAGCGACCGGCCGATGCGCTCCAAGAACTGCTCGGGGCCAGGCTCCTCGGGCAGGTTCAGATGGCCCGCGACGGGCGTGGCGCCGTTGGGCGCCAGGTGCCCCTTCAGGTGAACGTAGAAGACCGCCAGGTTTACCTTGCTGAGTTTCTTCAGCGCTTTTTCAAAGTCGTCGGCGCGCTGCTGGCGAAGGTAGTGGCAGACGGCCTCCCAGCTTTCGCGCCGCGCCGTGCGCTTGGCGGCAAGAGTCCTTTCCACGCGCGCCAGTTGCACGTCGCAGTTGCGCACTTCGCCGAGCAGGCGCCGGCAGCGCCGGATCTTGCGCCGCAGCTTGCGGATTTCACCCGGGCGCGGCTGCGGATAAAGCAAGTCGAGCACCTGCTGCAGCCGCCGGCTGGCCACGCGCAGGTCGTGAATGGCGTCGGGATCATCGCCGCGCAGCACCTTGGGCTCGAGCGACATGAAGCGGTCGAGCTGCCTCATCGCCAGCTTGCGGACTTTCTTCCACGCATCAACCGGCTCTTCGTTCTGTAGCGCCGACCTATGACCGGCGTCTGGCTGGAGCGCCGCGCTTGGGCTTACGGGTTCATCTCGAATCGTCTGCATCTCGCTGCCGGGCGGGTCCTCGAGGGCGGCTCCCGGGCTGGGTTGGGCATTGGCGGGCTCAGCCGGGCTCCGGTCGTCTCGGGCGGGAGCGGCGGCGTTGCTGAGTTCGTTCATGCGGCGTGCCTCGGGAGAGCTGCTTCTGCTTGCCGACTTTCCGGGCGGGATTGTCGCCAGGCGTGGTTGCCAGCCTCGATCGCTTTGTTTTGAGGTGTGAAGTGTACTCCCATCGAGCGGCAGTTACAACCTGCTGACTGTCAGTTCTCAGTTCTCAGTAGTCAGTTCGGAGGGACAAAGGACGAAGGACAAAGGACAGTGGACAGTGGACAGATCCCCTCTTTGATCCGCAATCCAAAATCCAAAATCAAAAATCCAAAATCTATAAAGCGGCATTTGCCACGCACCTGAGCAATAATCCCCGCGCCAAATCAGGGCACGCCTCAAACCATGGCCACGCTGGCTCGAAAACTTCGCACGATTGACTACTTCACGCTGGGCTTCGGCACGATGGTGGGTGTGGGCTGGCTGGTCGTGATGGACGATTGGCTCGATCGTGGCGGCCCGCTGGGCGCGATGCTGGGGTTCGCGATTTGCGGCGTGGCCTTTCTCCCCATCGGCTACGTTTACGGCCGCCTGGCGATGCTTCTGCCCGACGCGGGGAGCGAGATTGCGTACACAGAGAAAGTCTTTCACCCTTTCATCAGCTTTGGTGCGGGCTGGATGATGACGCTTTCCTATTTCGTCGTCTGCCCGTGGGAATGCGTGGCGGTGGGAAAGATCGCGGCGTACCTGTTTCCCGCGCTCAGTTCTACCGAGCTCTATCGAATCGCCGGAAAGCCGGTTTACCTGCCGCACCTCGCCCTCGGCTTGGCGCTCGCGGCGCTGATTACATTGCTCAACTATCACGGCATCCGGATGAGCGCGACGTTTCAGAACTGGATGACGTTCGGCCTGCTCGCGTTGTTCGCGCTGTTCGCCTCGTTCGGGTTGGCGCGCGGCTCGAGGGAGAATTTCGCGCCGCTCTTCAGCCACGCGCCGCTGGTTTCGATGCTCCTCATGTTGCAGGTCGTTCCTTATTTCCTTACCGGATTTGAATCCATCCCCAAATCCGCCGAGGAGGCAAATCCGGAATTTCGCGCGCGCGGATTTTTCCGCGCCATCATGGCGGCGCTGGTGGCGGGAGTGGTTTTCTACGTTGTTGTCATCGCCGTCGTCGCGCTGATCCATCCCTGGCGGTCGCTGACCAACGAAGGCTTCGCTACCGCGGTCGCTTTCGAAGAAGCTTTTCACGCGCGCTGGATTGTGAACGTCATTCTGGCCGCGGCGCTGATTTCACTGGTGAAAATCTTGAACGGCAATTTCATCGCTGCCACCCGGCTGGTGTTTTCGCTGGGGCGGCGCGGGCTGTTCAATGCGCGGCTCGGCGCCATTCACCCCCGGAACCAGACGCCCTCCGTGGCGGTTCTCGCGCTGGGTGCGCTGACCGCGGCGGGCGCACTGCTCGGCGAGTCCATTTTGATTCCCATTACTGAAGTCGGCTCGATGGCCTCGGCGGTCGGATGGCTGGCGAGCTGTGCCGCCTACTATCGAATCGAAACAGCACGCCGCGAGCGCGTCATCGCCGCGGTGGGCATCATCGTCGGCTCGCTCCTGATCCTGATGAAGTTCTTGCCCATCGTTCCCGGCCACTTCAGCGGGTACGAATACCTGGCGCTGGCGCTTTGGGTGGGAGTGGGACTGGCACTGAAAAGACGGTGAAATTGGAAACTGGAAATTGGAAACTGGAAATTGGAAAATCGAAATTGGAAAATCCAAAATCTAAAATCAAAAGTACTTAGCAAACGACATTCGATTTCTAGGCGAGCTTACGCATCAGGCGGGGCGTGAGCCACCAGACGAGCTGGCCGGGAGATTTGGGCGGGAACTCGATGAAGGTAATCAGGCAGCCGCCGCCCTTCTTGAACGCCAGATTGGCGTGGCGGCCCGCGCCCATCAAGCGCGCGGCGAGCTGGCTCAAGTCGGGCTCGTGGCCGACCACGAGCACGCGTTTGCGGCTGGGATGCTTGGCGAGAAACGTAATGAGCGCTTCCGGCGAGCCGCCCGGCCGCAGCGCCTCGCAATAGTCTTTGGCGACGCCGGGGCCGAGTTCGTCCGCGACAATCTCCGCGGTTTCAGCGGCGCGAATGAGCGGGCTGGTAACCACCCAATCCACGTCAAACCCCGCGCGAACGAGCCCTGCCGCGATCTCCCTCATTTTCTTTTTGCCTTCGGGCGTCAGCGGGCGCTTGGCGTCGTCGGAGAAGCCCGCGCTGCCACGCTCCACCGCGATCCCGTGGCGCATGATGTAAAGCTCGTAGCCGTTGGTGCGGATTTCCTTGTTGTCTGTCGTCTCTCTGGGTGACATAGCCTTTCCGATTCCCTACTTCCTACTTCCTACTTCCTACTTCC
>CAZTHM010000075.1:9684-11812 GCA_964613505.1 uncultured Acidobacteriota bacterium
CGTCGAAGATGGCGAACTTGTGATGCATCTTCGAGCCCGGCCCCTCTCGTCCGTAGCGCAGCCGGAAGGGAATCGCGCTATTCGCCAGCAACTCGCGCGTCGCGCGTGTCTCCTCGTACTTGTTACTGTCGAGCACAAGCCGCACGCGCACGCCTCGCGCCAAAGCGTCTTCGAGCGCGCGCGCCAGACGGGGAAGGTTCAGGCGGTAGAGCGCGGCGTCCAGCGAAATCGTCGTCGCCGCCATCAGCCGCTCGATTACCTCAGCCACCGAGCCCGACCGCGTCAAGAGCAGTTCCGCGTTCATAAGTTTCAGCGCGTGCGCCCGATTGTATGGGCAGTCACTGCTACTTGCAAGCGAAAGCGGGGAAGACAGTAGGTGGTAGGTGGGGTAGGGAATGGTGAACGGTGAATAATGAATAGCAAGGTAGCGCGGATCCCGCTCTGGGGCGGTGGGTGTAGAATGGCGTCCCGGTCTCGACTATGATTCGGTCCGAGGTTCACAGATGATCGCGGCACTGGTTCTGGCGGCAAGCCTCCACACAAATTTCGAAGCGGGAAGCCTGGGGAAAATCGAGCGCCTTTCGCCCACGCATTTTCGCTGTGCCGTCGAAGGCGAAGCGGACCAGGACCATCGCAACCGCCAGGCGAGTTGGTATTACTTTCGTCTCGACCATGCGGCGGGGCGGGAGGTTACGATCGATTTGGTTGATCTCGAGGGCGAATACAACTACCGGGCCGGAGCGTTTTCCATCAACAAAGGGACTCGCCCGGTGTACAGTTACGACCAGAAGACCTGGAAACACTTCCGCGACCAGGAAGTCCAGTGGGATGAGCAGACGAGCAGCTTGCGCCTGCGATTTACGCCGGCGCGGGACCGCGTGTGGATCGCGCATGTCGCTCCCTACACGACGGCCGATCTCGCGCGTCTGTTGAGGACCGTTCGCGCCAGCCCCTATCTGCAAGAAGCTGTCATTGGGAGGACCGTGGGCGGCCGCGATCTGTTGTTGCTGACGATCACGAACCCGGCAACCTCTGAAGCCCAAAAGAAAGTCGTCTGGCTGATGACCCGGCAGCATGCCTGGGAAGCCGGCACTTCGTGGGCGGCGGAAGGCGCCATCCGGTTCTTGCTGTCATCCGACCCTCGCGCCGCGCGCCTCCGCGACGAAATCATCTTCAAGATTTTCCCCATGGCTGACCCCGACGGAGTGGTCCGGGGCGGCGTGCGCTTCAATGCCCACGGTTATGACCTCAATCGGAATTGGGATACGGTGAATCTCCAGCTCATGCCGGAGATTGCCGCTCAGCGCCAGGCGGTGCTCGATTGGATTGATGCGGGGCGGCGCATCGACCTCTTCCTCACGCTGCACAACACCGAAGACACAGAATTCCTGGAAGGACCCCTGGCCGCCGGCGGGGCTCAGGTTCAGAAATTGGCCGAGCGGTTTTCGCGGCTCTTGACGGAAACGACCAGCTTCAATCCCACTCGACCGCCGGACGATTCCAGCCCGAAGCAGGAAACGCCCAAGCCGGGCCGCATGACCGTTGACCAGGGTTTGTTCCACGACCGCAAGATCCCGGCGTTCTTGATGGAGCAGATGGTCAATTTCAATTCCAAGCTGGGGCACCCTCCCACCGTCGAGGATCGTTTGGAATTCGGAGCCGGCCTCGCCCAAGCCCTGTGCGCCGCCGCCACCCGCCCGTAGCGGGCTCACAAACAGCGGTGTAGCGCCCCGATGAATCGGGGCGGCTTTTCATTCCCCAACGATTAGGGCTGTCCGTCAGTTGATGGGTTACAGGCCAACTCTGCGGTACGGCGCTAATCAGAGGATGAATCGAACCACTCCATCGATTTGCTTATTAACAGTTCGGTCTTCATCGTGTGGTGGCTGGTTCTCATCTTCACCACTCGCGTCTCGTAACCGAATTTTCTTGCTAGAAGTCGTATTCTCCGGACATTGTCGCATGTTATGAGGCACTTCTTTCCGAACCTCTTCGCGACTTGGAAAAGGGCCGCATGATCAATGTCTGAATACATATAGAGGCGCTTTCCTGGAATCATGTATGGAGGATCGACAAACACCGCCACCTTCTTTCGCTTCTGCGGGCGCTGCATCAGAAAAGCTATACC
>CAZTHM010000076.1:0-11801 GCA_964613505.1 uncultured Acidobacteriota bacterium
CCTGGCGGCAGGTGATGCTCAACGGCATGAAGAAGGATTTCTCCTGGGCCAACTCGGCCAAGCAGTACATCAAGATTTATCAGGCGATGCAGAAAACCAAATTGCGAGCCAAAGGCGCCGCATAATCATCCAAATCCTGGATGCCCTTTTTCGGAGGATTGAACCCATGGGTGGGAAGAACACGCTGGAGTTCACCGATCAGAATTTTGAGGCGGAAGTCCTGAAGTCCGACAAGCCGGTCCTGGTGGATTTCTGGGCGGAGTGGTGCGGACCCTGCCGCATGATCGCGCCGGCGGTGGAAGCGATTGCCGGCGAGTACGCCGACCGCGCCAAAGTCGGCAAAGTGAATGTGGACGAGAACCAGTCGGTCACCAGCCGCTACCAGGTTCGCAGTATCCCGACGCTGCTGATCTTCAAGAATGGGGAAATCAAGGAGCAGTACTCGGGAGTGACATCCAAAGACCACATCGTCAAGATGCTGGAAAAACATTTCTAGCGCGGCTCGGGGAGAAATGCTCCCTGGGGTAAGCCGCGGCGGAAGCCAAAACCGCCCCACGGACCCTGGGGGCTGGAATCATTTTCCCTTTTGTTTTCCAAGCGGCGCCAGATTCTGAATCTCCGGGCCCGTGCCCGAAGCCAACTACCATGCCCAAAAACGTGGTCATCGTGGGAGCACAGTGGGGCGACGAGGGCAAAGGCAAAGTTGTGGATGCCTTGGCCGAGCGCTTTGACATCGTGGCGCGCTACCAGGGCGGCGCCAACGCCGGCCACACCGTCGTCGTGAATGGGAAGAAGTTTGTCCTGCAACTGCTGCCGGCCAGCGTCGTGCGTCCCGATAAGATCGCCGTCATCGGGAACGGCGTGGTCGTCAACCCGGAATCGCTGCTCGAGGAGCTGGCGAAAGTCGAAGCGGCGGGCGTGCCGGTTGGCATGCGCCTTCTGGTCAGCGACCGCGCGCACTTGATTTTGCCTTACCATCGCAGTCACGAGGTGGCGGTCGAGCAAGCCCTTGGCGCGGGCAAGATCGGAACCACGGCCAAAGGCATTGGGCCTTGCTACGAGGACAAGGCGGGACGCCGCGGGCTGCGGGCCGGCGATCTTCGCAACCCGGAAAAATTCCGCGAGCAGTGTGCCGAAGTCTTGGCGGAGAAAAACCGCCTGGCGTCGGCGCTCCTGGCGGGCGCGGCGCTGGATG
Organism: uncultured Acidobacteriota bacterium; assembly: GCA_964613505.1. GTDB lineage: Bacteria > Acidobacteriota > Terriglobia > UBA7540 > UBA7540 > CAZTHM01. The sequence continues at coordinate 1,196 of CAZTHM010000076.1, forward strand.
TGGACGGTTTCGTGGAAAGTTACTATGAGAAAGCGCGCTGCATTCTGCCGTTCATCACGGATGTTTCCGCCTACCTGAATCGCGAGATGGACCGCGGCCAGCGGGTCCTCTTCGAGGGTGCGCAGGGAACGATGCTCGACCTCGACCACGGGACGTATCCCTACGTGACCTCGTCGAGCGCCGCGGCGGGTGGCGCCTGCACGGGGACGGGCGTGGGGCCGACACGCATTGGCGCGGTGGTAGGCGTCTCGAAGGCCTATGCGACGCGCGTGGGCAGCGGGCCGTTTCCGACCGAAGCGTTGGGACCGGAGGGCGAGAAGATCCGCGAACGTGGTGGCGAATACGGCGCCGTCACGGGACGGCCGCGGCGCTGCGGCTGGTTTGACGCCGTCGCCGCGCGTTACAGCGTTCGTCTCAATCACCTCAGCGCCCTCATCATCACCAAGCTCGACATCCTCGATCACCTCGCGGAAATTCCCGTGGGCATCGCGTATGAATACCGCGGCGAACGCTTGGATGATTTCCCCGCCGACATCGCCACACTGGAGGAATTGAAGGTTCAGTACAAGACCTTGCCGGGATGGCAGCAGCCCACTTTTGGAATCACGGATTTCGCGCAGCTTCCGCAAAAGGCGCGTGACTACCTGCGGTTTCTCTCCGACCAGACGGGCGTCGAGATTGCCATGGTCTCCACCGGCCCCGAACGGCATCAGACGATTTGGTTGAAAGAGCTGTAGACGGTAGACGGCATACGGCAGACGGGGAAAACGGAAGGACGAAGGACGAAGGACCCTCATCGAACGGAAAGCTGCTCATACTTCGCAACTCAGGACTGATACCTGAAAACTGGCAACTGGCAACTGGGAACTGTCTTCTCTGATGTTACTCAGCTTCGAACAGGCGCTAAGTACGGTCCGCGAGAAACTGCGCGTGGCAACACCGTGTACCGCGAACGAGACTCTCGCGCTGAGCGCCGTCCGCGGCCGCGTCCTGGCCGAGGACGTTTTTGCGGACCGCGACTACCCGCCGTTTAACCGTTCCACGCGCGATGGCTATGCCGTGCGCTCCGCCGACGTCGGGGAGGTGCCGGGGACACTCGAGTGTCTGGGCGAGGTGCGCGCCGGCGAACATTTTGCGCGCCCGGTGGGCGCGGGCCAGTGCGTCCAGATCATGACCGGCGCGCCGCTGCCGGCGGGTGCGGATGCTGTAGTAATGGTGGAATCCACACACGCCGAGGGAAAAAGCGTGAAAGTCGAGCGGACAGTCGCGCCGCTCGAAAACGTCGTTCGGCAGGGAAGCGAAGCCGCGGCGGGAGCGCTGGTGCTTCACCGCGGGCGGCGACTGGGCGCCGGGGAGATTGGCCTGCTGGCCTCGGTAGGACAAGCGCAGGTCGCGGTGTTTGCCATGCCGACGGTCGCCATCCTGCCCACCGGCGACGAAGTCGTGCCCGTCGAGCGGCGTCCCGAGTGGTTCCAGATTCGCAATAGCAACGCGCTGACCCTCGCCGCCCAGGTCGAAAAGGCGGGTGGCATTCCGCACGTGCTGGGGATTGCGCCGGACGAAAAAGAGGTTCTGCGCAGCTTGATTTTGGAAGGATTGAAATCGGATATGCTCCTGTTAAGCGGCGGTGTCTCAGCCGGCAAGTACGATCATGTCGCGCCGGTCCTGAGCGAGCTGGGCGCCGAGTTCTTTTTTCAAGGCGTCGGAATCCGCCCGGGAAAGCCGTTGACCTTTGGGTGCGTGCGCGACAAGTTTTTCTTTGCCTTGCCGGGAAACCCCGTTTCAACTTATATAACGTTTGAACTTTTTGCGCGCCCGGCTTTGGCGATGCGGGGGGGCGCGGATTTCGAGCCACCGGTTTTTCTCCGCGCCCGCCTGTCGAAACCCTGGGGTCAAAAACTGGGGCTGACGGCGTTTATGCCCGCGCGCGTGGAACTTCGCAGCGGCGATCCGGTCGTGGAGTTGGTGGGCTGGCAGGGTTCGGGCGATTTGGTGGGCGTGGCCGCGGCGAATTGCTTTCTGGTGGTCCATCCCGAGCAGACGGAATTGTCGGCGGGAGACTGGGTTGATGTGCTGCCCAAGGAACAGTGACAAGTGACGAGTGGCAAGTGACGAGCGAAATGCAGTTGAAAGTTCAAAGTTGAAAGTGGGGAAAGGATAACGATTCACAGGTGGGCCATGAATTTGGTTTTGACTTTCAACTTTCAACTTTCAACTTTCAACGCTTGACCGAATATGTAACGCCATGTCCAAACAGTTGACCCACTACGATCGCGCTGGCCGCGTCCGCATGGTGGATGTTTCCGCCAAGCCGGAGACCGTCCGCGCGGCGCTGGCCAGCGTCCTGGTCAAGATGCAGCCGCGCACGCGCCGGGCGCTGAAGGACAATCCCAAGGGCGATCCCTTGGAGATCGCGCGCGTGGCGGGCATTGCCGCGGCCAAGCGCACAGCGGAGTTGATTCCGCTCTGTCATCCGTTGCTGCTGACCCACGTTGATGTCAAGGCGGAATTGTGCAAGAATGGCGTTTTGATTACCGCGTCAGTGCGCTCCACTGGTCCGACCGGCGTCGAAATGGAAGCCTTGACGGCGGCGGCCGTGGCGGCTCTGACCGTCTACGACATGTGCAAGGCCCTGGACCGGGGGATCGAAATCACCCGGCTCCGGCTCTTGGAGAAGCGCGGCGGGAAGAGCGGCGTTTATCGCGCGCCGCGCCGCTAGCTCGACGCCGACATCCGCGTCCTGAGGAAAGGTTCGCACCATGCCTGCGGGCTTGAAGGTCCTCCTGGTTGACGACAACCCGGTTATTCTGCAGTTGCTCATCCGCACCCTGGATAAGTGCGGCGAGGTGATCACCGCCACGGACGGCGCCGACGCCCTCATGAAGGCCATCGAGATCAAGCCTGACCTGATTATATGTGATTATGCCATGCCGGTCATGGATGGCCGCGCCCTGTACGAAAAGCTGCGGGCGCGCAAGGACACCCAGGGCACTCCGTTCGTCTTCGTCGCTTCGCAGAAGGAAATTGATGAACACCTGCGCGGCGTGGTGGACGGCGTCGAAGCCTATTTCGTAAAGCCTTTCTTCGCGCGCGAATTCGCCGAGCAGGCCCACCGCATCGCGGCCCGCCTCCGCCAGGAGCAGATGGAAAAGATGGGGGCGCGCGGCGGGACCGTGTCGGGGCGCCTGAGCGAGATGAACCTGCTCGATTGGATGTCCTCGCTCGAGCAGGGCCGCAAGACTTGCGCTCTGGTCCTCCGCAATGGGAGCGATGAGTGCGTCCTCTATTTCGTCGAGGGCCAGGTGACTCACGCCACCTACGGCACACTGACGGGCGACCCGGCGGTGTTCAAGGTTCTGACCTGGACCGACGGTGAGTGGGAACTGGATTTCTCCCGCAGCGCGACCGAGCGCACCACTACTATGCCCACGCAGGGCTTGATGATGGAAGGGTTGCGGATTCTCGACGAGTCCAACCGGGACGCGGGCGCGTGACGCTCGGGGGTCTCCACTCCAACGCTTGAACTCCTGCCATGCCTCAAACCCTCCGCGCTAAAATCCTTGTCTTGAGCGATGCTGCCTCGCGCGGTGAGCGCCGCGATGAGTCGGGGCCGGCGGTTCGCGAACTGCTCGAAGCGCATGGCTGGCATGTGGTGGCTTGCGAAATCCTGCCGGACGATGCGCCACAGATTTCCGCCTGCCTCGTCGCGTGGACGAATGGCGACGATTGTGACGCCGTCATCACCACCGGCGGCACGGGCCTGGGCCCCCGCGACATGACGCCCGAAGCCACGCGCGCCGTCATCGAAAAAGAAGTCCCCGGCTTGGCGGAATTGATGCGCGCCGAGGGCGTGAAGAAGACACGGCGCGCGGCGCTGGCGCGCGGCGTCGTCGGCGTGCGGAGGGGCAAACTCATCGTCAACCTCCCCGGCAGCGTGCATGGCGCGCGCGATTCGCTCGGGAGCATCCTGGATTTGCTGCCCCACGCCATCGACCTCTTGCAGGGGCGCACGGCGCATGAGGGGTAGAAGAGGGCGCGCACCCCTACTCTCGGACGGCGGCATGTGATAGGATTTCAGGACTGGAGAAGGGAAAGGATTCCGCGTGCTCGATCTCTACGGCTCGATCCTGATTTTCTTCGTCATCGCCGCGGCGTTCCCCATTGTGACGCTGTGGGTCGCCAAGCTCGTGCGGCCGACGCCCGTGCCCTCGGCGGAGAAGATCATGCCTTACGAGTGCGGCATCACGCCGGAGTCGGACGCGCGCGGCCGCTACACCGTGCGCTTCTATATCGTCGCCATCCTCTATGTGATCTTCGACGTGGAGACGGTCTTCCTCTTTCCCTGGGCCGTCCAGTACCAGGCGCTCGGCCTGTTCGGGCTGGTCGAGATGCTGGTGTTCCTCGGCATCCTGATCGTCGGTTACATCTGGATCTGGAAACGCGGCGCGCTGGAGTGGGTGTAGCCCCACCCGGTCCTCCCTCCCCGGATCTCACGCTCCTCGATCGTTCACTCGCCACCCACAAATTCTGTTAGGATGCGGCTGAATTCAAACTTGCGAAGTAAAGATGAGCGGTTAGTCCCATGACAGGTGCACTCAATTTGACCGACGTGAAGGTTCTGGCGGAGTTCATTCTCGCTCGCGTCGAGGGGCGAAAGCTCGATGACGAGCTGCGCGGGAGACTTGCCGGCGAATTTGCCTCCCTCGGCCACGCGAGTCTCCGGCCCGCGTTCGGGGCTCTCGTGAAGGACCCACCCGCGGACTATTACCTTGCCTTCGATTCAGTTTCGCCAGGCGGTACTGCGCCGCTCTTGCTGCAGGTCACCCCGGCCACAACTCCGGCGCGCGCGACATTCTCCGGGCCGCTTCTGACGGAGCGAGTTCGCACTGCGAGCGGCTTTGAAATCCTGCTCGCCGTGTTCCCGTTTGGTTCCCGCGATCACGAAAACATCCGCCACTTCGCTGAAAAGCTTGCACCGGACTTTCTCCCCCGGCCACAACGGGATCTGCCCGCTATCGCGGCGGGCAACCGGCATCCGGAAATCAGCCTGCCGGCAGTGTTTGCCGCCTATCGGGAGATTCTCGAAAAGCTGAAAGTGAACATGGCTTCCACCGTTCAGCTTTCCGCCACGCGCGAGATGACGACTGATGATGCCATCGCCGCACGGGACGGCGAAAATCCCACGGCAATTGGTCACACTCGCGTTTCGATCCAGCATCTCTACCACGCCGGTTTGTGGGCGGCGATTCGCGCCGGCTGGCGCGAGGGATACACTGCTGAGGCGGACCACTTCATCGTTTCCGGCAGCACGCCGGACGATATCAAGCGCTCAGTGGAGACGGTGAAGGAGGCGATTCGCCACGCGGCGGGGTACACGAAGTTCACCACCGATTCTTCGCGCATGTTCGAGCTGCAGGCCGACCTTCGCCACCCGCAGGCGTGGGGTGACGCGGTGGTCGCCGAGAAATTCGAGAGGCAATTCACCAGCGACGAGCGCCGCTGGATTCTCTCGGAATTTTCCCGGCCCTACAGAATCGAGGGAGTGCCTTGCGACCTCACGCGCGAAGAAATCCTGAGACTGGCGGTGAAGTTCGGCGAGAGCTTGAGGCTCAACGAAGAACTCTTCGATGAAATCAAATCGGTCAAAGCGAAGGCCGGGCTCGGCACCGACTTCGACTTCGAGCCTTCGCTCGACGAGGCGGAGACGCTGACCACCGCGAAAGAACTGCTGTTCTACATGCACTGGCTGAAGGCGCGCGGGCGCCCGACGCAGCTTGTGCCACCGAATCTCGGATTCAAAAAGCGCCAAGCGTACCCGTCCGCGATGACGACAACCGCGGAAAGCGGCGTCGGCCTTGAGGACTATTGCTTTCACAAGATGTGGCCGGAACTGGTGCCGCGAGCCGCGCGCGAGTTTGCCGGGAAGCCGATTGGCGAGCTGAAGGCGCGGGTGGCGGAACTCGCCGCGGTCGCACGCTACTTCGACGGCACGCTGAGCATCCATTCCGGCAGCGGCAAGCAGGCGGAAGTGCTGGAGGCTATCGGCAAGGCCACCGCCGGCCAGGTGAATTACAAAATCTCCGGTGAGCTGCAGTTGCAGCTTTTCGATGTGCTCTCGGAACAGCCTGCCAGATCACATTGGCGATTACTCTTCGAGAGGATGGTTCAGCGCGCGCGTAAGTTTGCCGCGGCGGGCGCCTTTGGGGCGGAGAGCGAATTGGCGGAACAGTACGTGAAGAAAGGTCTGGAATTTTCCCTGGGCGATTCTTCGCGCGGGCGAGTGGATGGGAACCTGTTCCAGGTCTTCTGGCTTGGGAATGTTGTCGGGAGCCGCGACGTGGGCGCGCCGGACGGCGACAAGCGGTTCTTCAAGGAGAAGCTCGACGAACTGCCGGAGGATCTCCTTGCCGAAGTGCGCCGCCGCAACAGGCGCTACGTCGTCTGGCTCGCCGAGCACCTGCAACCGTAAGGGCACGCCATGGCGTGCCCCTACCGGTACGTCTGCGGGACGTAGCTCGACAGCTTTTGCGATGCAAAGATCTTCTCGAGGCGCGCGAAGCGCTGACGGCCGTCCAGGAGCGGAATAGTGGGCCATTGGTCACCTATGAGCGGGCGCGCGTAACGAACGAAGTCATCCGTCACATCGATGCGGCTCGGAGCGATCCACTTCTCGGGGAAGCTGCGCTCGGAATTCGCCACCTGCTCGAGCGGGACTTTGTCGTAACGGACGTTGTAGAACTCACCCGGCTCGCGCAGGATGGTGCTCATGAAGCCTGAGCCGTCCTCGGCGGCAATCTGCACCGCCTTTTGCCCCAGCTTGTAGGCTTCGTCTAAATCCACGGTGGACGCGTAGATCATGGTGCTACGCTGATCTGTCCCGGCCAGATTGCCGCGCGCCGCGCCCCGAGTCTTGAGGCCCACCTTGTTCAGGTAATTGACGACGACGCGTTCGACGGTCATCCCTGAAGAAGAAAACATCGTATGGCCAAAGCTGTCCTTGACCTCGCCGAGATTTCCCACATTGAAACCTTCGCTGACCACCACGATGCAGCGCCCGCGGCGCTTCAGTTCGTCATTGATGAGGTCGGCCATCGCTTCCAGGGTCAGACCGGATTCGGCGAGATAGATTTGCAATGGCATTTCGCGCTGCGGATCGGCCAGGCGTGCCGCGGCGGGAATGAATCCGATCTTGCGCCCCATCGCCTGGATCACCAGCACGGGGTCGGCGGGCGATGAGCCGGCATTCTCCTCGTTCGCGCCCTGGATGCTCAGAGCCCAATAGCGCGCCACGCTCCCATAGCCAGGGGTGTGGTCGATCAGCTTGAATTCGCTATCGCCCACATCGTTATCAATGGTCTTCGGACCGCCGACGGCGACGAGGTCGAGCCCGCGCTCCGCCGCGAACTTCGAAACCTTGTGCGCGGTGTCCATTGAGTCGTTGCCGCCGATGTAAAAGAAGTAGCCAATGTCGTGCGCCCTGAAGACTTCGAGGACACGGCTGAAATCTTCCTGCTGCTTGGCCTTGAGCTTGTAGCGGCAAGTGCCGATGCTCCCCGCGGCGGGCGTCACGCCGAGCAGCGCGATTTCCTCCGCCGGCTGCGCGGAGAGGTTCAGCAATTCTTCCTGGAGCACTCCCTCAATGCCGTGATAGCCGGCGTAAACAGTGCCAAATTTATCCGGCATTGACTGGCAGGTGTCGAGGATTCCGCGCAGGGTGTTGTTGATGACCGGCGTCGGCCCGCCGGACTGAGCGACGATGACGTTCTTGGGCATAATGAGTCTCCACCAATCGGAATGGATGCGAGGGGGGTGGGACCTTCAGAATGACACGCTGGAGAATGCTTGCTTCAGCGCCCCTGGAGAACCAGTTTCGTCTTCGCCTTTGACGCGATAGAGCATCTCCCCGGCCCGAGGTACGACGAGGATTCCTTCGCTCTCGCGGCCCTGCCAGTCTTCCATATGGATGCTATCAGGGTTCATATAACCTAAGTTGATGCGTCGGCAGCGTTCCGGCGGGATGCCGGTGGCCAGGCTCACCTCAATGCGCGGCGTTTCGACGCCGGTCGCAACGTCGTAGGTGCCCAGTCCCTTGACGTGGGTCGAGTGGGCCAGGATGCTGCCCGGATAGTTTTTGAATTTGTCCCACTGCGCGAGGAAGTAATCGCGGCAATGATAGCCAACCTCGTCGATCAATTTCCCGTGGGTATAGCTGACCTCGTCGATGTGTGGCGCGTAGATCACCACTTCGCCGCCGTCTGCGACCGCGGGCTCCATCTTGTACATCCCCTTCGCCGCCGTCCAGAGATCGTCGTAGAGTTTGGGCATGACGGAGAGGACGCGGCGAAAAGGTTTCTCCACATAGATGATGTGCTTCTGTGCGGAGAGCGCCGAAGCCGCTTCCCAGGCTTGGTGGGGAGATCCGCAATACACGCCTGCCAGCCCGTCGTGCGTGACGACTAGAGCGAAACACGCGGCGGGCCGGTCGATCATCGCCGCGGCGCGGTCGATCACCTGGCGGACGGGCGTGTAGCCGGAGCCGATGATCTTGTAGTTGGTCATCACGGCGCCCAGCCAGTGCGTAAAGTTAATAATCTCAGCGGCGGCAATACCAGGGAAAAAATACTTGTTGCCGCCCGAAAATCCCACCACTTCGTGGGGGAAGACGGGCCCGCAGATGATGATCTGGTCGTAATCGAAAATGAGCTTGTTGAGCCGGACAGGAACTGCCTCGGCCATTAAACCATCGGTGATTTTCCCGATCTCGCTCGCAGGAATGGTCCCGAGCGTCGTGAGACTCGCCGGGTCGTCCCAGCGGTGGTTGAAGATGCGGATTCTTCCGACCTGTCCGTTGACTACGCGCTGGCCGACGTGCTGGGTCAACTGCTCGTCGCTCAACGGCTGGTGCGTGCCGAGGGCGATGAGATAATCCATGGCGCCCGTGCGGGGCAGGAGAAGCTCCTGAAAGAGGCTGAACATGAGCGGCATGGGCATGGTGCGCGTGCCGTCCGGAATGACGATGAGCACACGTTTGCCGTCGAGTTGGAGCGAGTCCAGCCCTTCCCGGACGACTTCGCGTACCTCATCACTGGTCAGGTAACGCTCCGTGGAGCCTTTGCCGATCGCCATCGAATTTCTCCTTCAAAGTAGCGCCGGGCTTTATCCCGACAGTTGCCGGCCTGAAGGCTGCCGCTACCTTCTTACACCCCGCTGTAGGCGGAGAATCCGCCGTCAATCGGGACGATGATGCCGGTAACAAATGCCGAAGCCGGGGAGAGAAGCCAAAGGACGGTTCCCAGTAAGTCTTCCCCCTCGCCGAACCGGCCCATGGGTGTGTGATTGATGATCGCTTGCCCGCGCGGCGTCAACGCTCCACTCTGCTCGTCGTAAAGCAGGAACTTGTTCTGCACGGTCACGAAAAACCCGGGCGCAATGGCGTTGACGCGAATGCGCGGCGAATATTCCTGGGCCATGTGCACCGCCAGCCACTGCGTGAAGTTGCTGACCCCGGCCTTGGCTGCTGAATATGCGGGAATGCGCGTCAGGGGACGGAACGAATTCATGGACGAGATGTTGAGGATCGTCCCCTTACCTTTTTCCGCCATCAGCTTGCCGAAAACCTGGCAGGGCAGCATGGTGCCGAGGATGTTCAGATCGAACACCCAGCGCAAAGCATCAGCGGGCAAATCAAAAAACGAGAGCTTGGGACTGGTCGTAGCCTGCGGCTTGTTCCCTCCGGCGGCGTTCAGCAAACAGTCAACCGCGCCGAACTTCGTGACCACAGCCGCCGCGGCCTGGCGGAGGCTCTCGACGTCCAGGACGTCGCACGCTACCGCCATGACCTGGCTGGCGCGCGGCCCCAGGCGCTCCAGGATTCCCTGCACGGGTTCAAGCACGCGATCCAGGATTGCCACGTTTGCGCCGCAGCCCGCCAGTGCACAGGCGATGTCTCCGCCCAGTACGCCCGCGCCTCCTGTAACGGCCACGGTCTGACCGGTAAAATCGTATAAGCGCGTTAGCTCACTCAAGTCCATCTAGGATTGTCCCCCCGTGTCTCCAGATGCGATATTGGTGCAGTGCCGGTTGAAATCGGCAAGGCGGATGCTGAATAACCGCCTGTGACATCGTAACAGAGCGCGCGAGATAAATGAAAGACCCCAAACATAAGAACGCGATATTGGTGGCGCTCTCCACATCGTGTCTTGCCTCACTTTTTCATCCGGTGATAGGATTGGCCGTCGGTCATCCACACGATGGGGCAGAACTCGGTGTCTTATTACAAAGGGCTCAGCTTGGAAGGGAAGCGCGCGCTGGTGTTTGGCGGCACCAGCGGTTTGGGGAAGTCCATGGCCATCGGGTTCGCGCAGGCGGGCGCCGACGTGGTTCCCGTCAGCCGGCGGGCGGAAGAAGTTCAGAAGACGGCGGAAGAAATCCGCGCGCTCGGCCGTCAGACCCTGGAAATCACCGGCGATATCACGCGCCGCGAGGACGTCCAACGGGTCATCGACTACATGCTGAAGGAGATGGGCCGAATCGACATCCTGCTGAACTCGGTCGGAGCGAACAAGCGGATTCCCTCGCTCGAGGTCGAGGACAAGGACTGGGATTT
>CAZTHM010000077.1:0-11693 GCA_964613505.1 uncultured Acidobacteriota bacterium
CCCCCACTGATGGAGAGCGGCAGGTCCGTCACCACCTGGCTCTTCATCGTGGTGCTGAGTTCGGTCTGCCGCGTCTGCAGAATGCTGGCTTCACCGGTAACGGTAACGCTTTCGGTCACGGCTCCCACTTGCATCACCGCGTCCAGTTGAACCACCTGCGAGATCGCCACCGTGATGCCGCTTCGGTCGAGCGTCTTGAAACCTTGCTTCGCGAACGACACGGAGTACTTCCCGATGGATTGGTTTAGGATCGAGTAGAGCCCCACGTCATTCGTTGTGGCCGTGGTCTGGACTCTGGTGGCCACACTGGTCGCGGTGACTTGCACGCCGGGGATAACGGCCCCGGTGGGATCACTCACCGTGCCGGTAATTGCACCGCGGTCTGACTGGGCGAAGAGAAATCCTGTCAGAAGTATTTGGCCCATTAAACCCAAGAGAGTTACCTTCAACCTCATGATGTCCTCCTGTATTCTGTAACCGCTTTCACCGCGACGCAACATGAACCACCAATCGATACCAAGCTCCCCCGACGAATTGGAGGGATGGGCAGGGCTCACGACTTACTTTTTGGCGAGGGCAAGAGGGTCCGCTTGCCGAGCTATTCCTCAAACTGACATCATCTGCTTAACATTTGGTCTGATCTGTGTCAAGAGACAAAATGTCCACCGCGAAGATTTGCCTTACCAGGGGATGGGACTGGTAAGGCTTTCACTTTTGCCATTCGGAATCGCCGGAAATTTCAGGACGAATCGGCCACCCCAGCCTCATCGCAGCGGGCGGGTTATCCTTCCCCGACGAAGGTCGCCAGTTGGCGCAGTCGCTGGTGGCGCCGGAGGAGGAGTTCGGAAGGTGAGAGCGCTGACAGTTCTCTTAAGCTTTCAACGAGCACACCGCGGAGCAGCTCCGCGGCTTGAGCATGGTCTTCCTGGGCCCCGCCGGGCGGCTCGGGCACGATCTGGTCCACGATGCCGAAGCCGTGCAGGTCCTCGGCGGTCAGTTTCAGAAGGCGCGCCGCCTCTTGCTTGTGGTCCCAGTCGCGCCAGAGGATCGACGAGCAGCTTTCTGGCGAGATGACAGAGTACACAGCGTTCTCGTGCATCAGAACCTTGTCGCCGACGGCAATGGCGAGCGCGCCGCCGCTTCCGCCCTCGCCGTGGATGACCACGATGATGGGGACGCGCAGCTTGGGAATCTCCTTCAGGTTATAGGCGATGGCCTCCGCCTGGCCGCGTTCTTCCGCGCCGATGCCGGGGTAGGCGCCCGGAGTATCGACCAGTGTGATGATGGGAATGCTGAACTTCGCGGCGAGCTGCATCAAGCGGAGCGCTTTGCGATAGCCTTCGGGTTTGGTCATGCCGAAATTGCGCAGCAGTTTCTGCTTGGTGTCGCGGCCTTTTTGGTGGCCGACGACCATCACCGATTGCCCCTCAAAAGTGGCCAGTCCGCACACCATTGCCGGGTCTTCGGCAAAGCGACGGTCGCCGTGTAGTTCCATGAAATCCGTGAAAAGCAAGTGGATATAGTCGAGGGTGTACGGACGTTGCGGGTGGCGCGCCAGCAGGACCCGTGCCCAGGCGTCTTTCAGCTCGCCGGAAGGCCCCTGGCGGATCGCGTCGAGTTGCTGACGCAGGCGGTCGACTTCCTCCAGTGCCGCTTCGGAGTCAGAGTTCGTCTTCAGCTCGGCGATCTGGCGCTCGAGTTCTTGCACGATTGCGGTCTGTCCGCGTGAATCTGGCATAAAGTCAGGTTACTGGTTACAGGTCTGAGCCGAATCGGCGGCATTCTGCCTTTTCACCTACTCCCTACTGCCGTTCTTCTCTAACAAAACCGCTTCCTTCCCACAAATCTCTTTCAGACGATTGAGCAAATCCCCTTCTGCCTTCACAGCGAGCGCCTGGCGCGGGCGAAGACGCGCCTGGAACTCGCCCGGGCGGATCAGCTCAAACACCACCGGGTTCTCGCCCGGAAACGCCGCCAGCAATTTCTCGACGTCCTCAACCACAGTTTCCCTGGCGGTGGCGAGGTCCACACGAATAAGCAGTTCGGGCTTTGAGACATTGGTGGCCGCGTCGAGCGGCTTGGCCTCGCTGACCACGACCTTCGTCCGGGCGTTCTCCTCGTGCCGGACGCGGCCCTTGATCAGAAGCGCCACATCGTTCTTGAGCATTCCTTGGAGCTGCTGCAACGCCTGCGGGAAGACCAGCAACTCGACCGAACCCCGCATGTCTTCCAGGTTGGCGCTCGCCCACAGATCGCCTTTCTTGCTGGGCCGCACGCGCAGGTTGGTTAGAATCCCCGCCAAGGTAACGGACGATTCGTGTTCCAGCGATTCGAGCGACGAGCTGTCGTTTCGCGTCAAGCTGGCCAGCCGCCCGGTATATTTCTCGAGCGGGTGGCCGGTCACATACAAACCTAGAACATCCTTCTCGCCGGCCAAACGCTCCACCTCGGACCATTCCGGGACATCCGGCATTGCTAAGGGGGGAGGAGCCTGGGATTCGCTCCCTCCCATGAACAGGCCGTGCTGCCCGCTCGCCGCCTCGCGTTGCCGCCGCGCGCCGAGTTCCATGGCCCGGTCAAGCGCCGTTGCCATCTGGGAGCGGCGGGCCCCCAGCGAGTCCATCGCCCCCGCCTTAATCAGGCTCTCAATCACTCGCTTGTTCAACAGCCGGAGGTCTACATTCTCGCAGAATTGATGGAGACTATCAAAGCGTCCCAGCTTCCAGCGTGCTGAGAGCACCGAATCGATGGCCGCTTCGCCCACATTCTTGATCGCCGTGAGTCCGAACCGAATGCTCTGCCCTGCCGGGCTGAAGGCCAGCTCGCTCGAGTTAATGTCCGGCGGAAGGATCGGGATCCCCATGTCGCGGCATTCGTTCAGGTATTGCGTCATCTTGTCCTGGTTGCCGATTTCCGAAGTCAGCAGCGCCGACATGAACTCGACCGGGTAGTGGGCCTTCAGATAGGCAGTCTGGTAGGCAATGAGTGCGTAAGCTGCCGAGTGCGATTTGTTGAAACCGTAGCCCGCGAATTGCTCCACCAGGTCGAAGAGTTTCTCTGCCTTCGGCGCGGGGACGCCGTTCTTGCGCGCCCCGGCTAGGAACTTCTCTTTCATCGCCACCATCTCTTCGTGCTTCTTCTTGCCCATGGCGCGGCGCAGGACGTCGGCTTCGCCCAGCGAGAAGCCCGCCACGCTCGCGGCGATCTGCATCACCTGCTCCTGGTAAACAATTACCCCGTAGGTTTCTTCCAGGATATCCTGGAGTTGAGGCAAGTCGTAAGTGGCCCGCTTCCGTCCAGTTTTGCGGGCGATGAAGTCGTCAACCATTCCGCCCTGAATCGGACCCGGGCGGTAGAGGGCGTTCAACGCCGTAAGATCAGCAAGGCGGTTGGGCTTGACGCGGCGCAGGATGTCGGTCATCCCGCGGCTTTCAAATTGGAAGATCCCCGCCGTGAGTCCCTTTCCGAGCAGGGCGTAAGATTCCGCGTCGTCGAGAGGCAGGTTGTCCAAATCGATGGTTTGGCTGTGCGTCGCCTCGATCAGCCGCTGGCAATCATCGAGGACGGTCAAGGTCGTCAGCCCCAGGAAATCCATCTTGAGCAGGCCAATCTTTTCCAGATCGTCCATGGCGTACTGCGTGGTGATTTCATCTTTGTTGCTCTTGTAGAGAGGGACGATTTCCTGGAGCGGCTGGGGAGAAATAACAACCCCCGCGGCGTGCGTCGAAGCGTGGCGCGCCAGCCCCTCCAAGCGGTCGGCGATGGCCAAGAGTTCGGCCACACGGGGGTCGCGCTCTTTGGCCTGGCGGAGTTCCGGAGCGGTCGCAAGCGCATCGGCCAGGGTAATGTTCAGTACATTCGGAACCAGCTTGGCGATCCGGTCCACTTCGGCGAACGGCATATCCAGCGCGCGGCCGGCATCGCGAAGGACAGCCTTGGCGCCCATCGTGCCGAAAGTGATGATCTGGCTCACATTGTCGCGGCCGTATTTCTCCGTGACATAGTTTATGACCTCCCCGCGCCGCCGCATGCAGAAGTCGATGTCGATATCCGGAAATGAAATGCGTTCCGGATTGAGAAAGCGCTCAAACAGCAAGTCGTTTTGCAGCGGATCGATGTCGGTAATGTGCAGCGAGTAAGAAACCAGGCTGCCCGCGGCCGACCCGCGCCCCGGGCCGACGGGAATGCACTTGTCGCGCGCGAAACGGATGAAGTCCCAGACAATCAGGAAATAGCCCGCGAAGCGCATCTGCTTGATGAGATCGAGTTCGCGATCCAGGCGATCGTCGTACTCCTTCAGGTCGTGGCGCAGCCGTTTCTCGGCTGCCAGGCGATCGAGTCGCGCGCGCCGCTCCGCGAAACCCTGCCGCGTCACCTTCTCGAAAAAGCTATCCAGCGTTTCCCCCGCCGGAACCTCGAAGTGGGGGAAGACGTGTTCCTTTTTTTCAAGGTGAAGGTTGCAGCGCTCGGCGATTTCCAGCGTGTGCTCCAATGCCTCGGGAATCTCGCCGAAGAGCTCCAGCATCTCCGCATCCGACTTGAAATAGAACTGGTCGGTGGGGAATTTCATGCGGTTGGCGTCGCTCATGGTCTTCCCGGTTTGAATGCAAACCAGGACTTCCTGGGCGCGGGCGTCGGCCTGGGTCAGGTAATGGGTGTCGTTGGTCACCACCAGGGGAATGCCCGTGTCGCGCGACAGCTTGGCCAACTGCGGGTTGATTTTGTGTTCTTCCGTGATGCCCTGGTCCTGGATCTCGAGGAAGAAGTTTCCCTTACCGAAAATATCGCGCAGGTTGTAGGCGGATTCACGCGCCGCTTCGAATCGGTCGGCCATGAGCGCCATGGCGACCTCGCCGCGCAGGCAGGCGGAGAGCCCGATCAGCCCATCGGAATGGCGAGCCAGTAGGTCTTTATCGATTCGCGGCTTGTAGTAATAGCCCTCGGTGTAGGCCGACGAAGCCAGCTTGACCAGGTTGCGGTACCCGCGCTCATTCTCGCAGAGCAGCACCAGATGATTCGGCCGGTCGGAATTAGGCGAGCGGTCGAAGCGATTGCCCGGGGCCACGTACGCTTCGCAGCCGATAATCGGCCGGACTCCGCGCTTCAGCGCCGCGTTGTAAAACTTGACCGCCGCGAAGAGGTTTCCATGGTCGGTAATGGCGACGGCGGGCATCTTCAGCTCCGCCGCGCGGTCCATCAGCTTGCTGATTTCGCACGCGCCGTCCAGAAGGCTGTAGTCAGTGTGCAGATGTAGATGAACAAATTTGCTGGAAGACATCCCGAAGTATTTTAGCAGAAAAGCTCTCCGAGTGCCGACGCGGACCGGAGCGAGCTACTTCTTGGTTTTCTGCTTGAGAACTTTCGGAGGCGGAGCGGCAGGTTTCGCGACCGGCTTTACCACCGGCTCCTTGATCCCCGCCAGTTCGCGGAACTCCTTGAGGAGCTGTGGGTGGGTTTTGATCTTGCCATCCAACTCGTCGAGGAACAGCCGGTGGAAGATCTTCTCGAACTTGGGGCCGGCCTCCAATCCCAGTGTCAGGAGTTCGGCCCGGGGCATCTTCGCCCGTGCCACAGGGAATTTGAAAAGGAAGTTCTTCACGCGAGCTTGGATCTTAGCCTGGGGATAATTGACAAGCAGAAACAGCCGCAGGGCCTGGGGCTGGCCCGAAAGCAGAGTGTAAACCTGGCTCGGCTGTGAAGCCTTGGACCCGGAAAGCGTTTTGGCGAGTTTCTTCGCTGTCCCTTCCAAGCCCAGTGCCATACTTATGGTCTTGCGATCGGAGAAGACTATCTTCGCCAGCCGATTCCTCTGCCCGCCGCCCAGCTTCGCGGTCAGGCAATGGAAGTTCAGCAGGAAGGAATCCGCGCCGGGCACACCGCGGACCACGTTACGAATTTTGGCGAACTGATCGTAGGGCAGGCGCGCGGCGGCGAGCTTCCGGTCGAGGCCGGCCAGCAGTCCCAGTTCAGCCAGCGCCTTGAGCACCCGTCCGGGATTCTCCTCCTGCAGGATGGCGCGCAACTCGCGTCCCTGCTGGTCCGGATCCATCCGCTCCCAAACCCGGTTCTCAAGCGCTGACCCCTGCCAGAGCTTCGTCCGCTCTTCAGGCTTGAAATCCAGACGCAGCCCCAGCCGGATCAGGCGGTAGAGGCGCGAGGGATCTTCGGAGAAACTCCGGCTGTAGAGCGCCCGCAGCTCGTGCTTCTCGATGTCGGCGGCGCCATTGGTGGGATCGAGCAGCAGCCCGCGGGAGTTGGGGTGGAGCGACACGGCCATGGCGTTGACGGAAAAATCCCTCCGCCGCAAGTCCTCAAAGATCCCCGCCGGCATGACATCCGGCCGGCGCCCAGGTTTGGCGTAGACTTCTTCGCGGCTCATCGCAATCTCTGCCCGGACGCCATTCGTGAAGGTAATTTCTGCCGAATCCAGCCGCGTGTCGAAGTGGTGATGGTCAATCTCCAAGGCTGGCAGGCCGGCGCCGGCTGGCCGCTTGGCTTCTAACGGGCGGAGGATTTTCTGCGGATTGCCTTCGACCGTGAAGTCCAGGTCGCGCACCACCTGCTGGCCGTACGTCAGGTCACGAACGGCCCCGCCCACCAGGAACAGGTTCATTCCCTGGGCGTGGGCGATGCGGCTCAGATGAGTGAGAGTCTGGAACTGCTCGGGCGAAAGCCGGCTTTCCATCAAGAAGTTGTAGTCGCTCATCTCTAGGTTTTTGGGGAACAGGCTACAAAAAGCAGCAGCCCCTCACGCCGCCGGAGAGTGCCCGCCGTTTGTGCCTGTTCTCATTCCCCTTTTGTGGAGTTCAATTGTGCCCTCTGGCTAATTGCGCCGGCAATGCTTCTCGCCGATTTCCCGCTTCTGACTGCCGATCCACGCGCCTCTCTCCCCTGTGACCTGATGCCTAGGCTCGCGGATGGTGCGCTTGATAGACCTGCTTCAATCGCTCCTTGAGAACATGCGTGTAGATCTGGGTGCTGGAGATATCGCTGTGCCCCAGCATTAACTGAACAGAACGCAGGTCTGCCCCTCGTTCTAGTAAGTGTGTTGCAAACGAGTGCCGCAACTCGTGAGGCGTGATGTCAGTTAGAATCCTTGCTGCGCGCCCATAGCGGACAATCAGCTTCCAGAACCCTACGCGCGAGAGCCCTCCACCTCGAGCGTTGAGAAATAAGAACGCTGAATCTCGTCCTTTGGTCAGCGCGGGGCGGCCTCGTCGGTTATAGTCTTCCACGGCCTGCAGGGCCGACTTCCCGACGGGAATCAATCGCTCCTTGTCGCCTTTTCCGCGGCACCGCAGAATACCAAGATTGATTTCCAAGTCACTCCAAGACAGACCGACCAATTCCGAAACACGCAGTCCCGTCGCGTAGAGCAACTCCAACATGGCTTTGTCCCGTAGCCCCAGCGGAGTTGATGGATCAGGTTGCCGGAGCAGGGCATGGACCTCGTCCTCGGTCATGTACTTGGGCAGGCTCTGGCCGATTCTTGGAGCATCGATTTCGGCGGTCGGATCAATCTGCAACTTCCCTTCGCGCAGCAGGAACCGGAAAACATTCCGTAGCGATACCAAATGCCGCGCCACCGAGCGCGCCCTGAGCCCGCGCTGATAGAGGGAGGCAAGGAAACTTCGAATCTCCTCGCGGGTCACCTTCTTCAGGTCCTTCCGGGTTTGATGCAGGAAGCCCTCGAAGTCAACCAGATCGCGCCGGTAGCTCGCAATGCTGTTCGCCGCCAGCCCCTTCTCGACCCGAGCATAATTGAGGAAGGCTTCAAACTCCGCGGCCAGTGGAGCGTGAGCCGGGAGGCTAGATGTTTGACCCTCCGCTCTTGCCGCCGACAGAGATCCTTGGCCGAGACGGCTGGCCTGCGCCTCGGCTTTCGGATCGGTTTGGCGGGAAATTATTTTTTCAGGCATTACTTAAGAATTAAACATGCTGGCTCAAGCCGGAATCGGCGGGAATGTCGGTTCCCAGGCACTCCTCAGGAGCCCGGCACGCGCCGGACACAGTCCTCCCCCAGCATCCTGACAACCCTTTATTTTTCATTGCCTTAGGAACGATTCTCAAGAATGAGGCTCCGGCCCTTCACGCCGACCCGCTTGACAGGCCCGATTCCGACCCTATACTAGCACAGGCTGGTTTCTGCGGCCAAGCCGCATTTTTTCGACAGCTTGAAGGAGTGGACGGACCTGCCGTGGCCAACCCGACTGGACCCTCCTCGACCCGCAAGAAAGTAGTCCTGCGCAAGCGGGATGCCGGGATGGTGAAGGGCTATGTCAACTCCGACAGCTTTCTGGGTCCGGAGGGCGTCGAGGTGCTCGACCGCGAAGGTCATCTCCTCAATGTCCCTCTCGCGGCCATCAAGGGAGTCTATTTTGTTCGCGACTTCGAGGGAAGCTCAGAGGGTCAGCCGGACCGGCGAATAACCCGCAACCGTCCCAGGTTGGACGGCCTCTGGGTTCGCATGACTTTTACCGACAGCGAACTCCTGGAAGGACTCATCGCCAACAACCTGCTTGACGTCGAGCCGCCAGGCTTCATGGTGACCCCCGCTGACCTCTCCTCCAATAACCTCCGGATCTTCGTGCCCCGAACCGCCCTGACCAACGTGGAAGTGCTGGGAGTCATCGCCAACGGAACCACGCGGCGGGTCGGCCGGCGCGGTTCCGCCCTCAGCCTGAAGACCTCGGAAAGCCCTGCCCAGATCGGACTCTTCCAAACCTCGGGTGAACCCAAGTCTTAATGACCGCAGGGAGTTTGGCGCTGGCTACGGCGCGGCTGCGGCCGCCTCCGTGGTGACCGGTGGCAACTCTAGGCGCTTATGAATGGCGTAAAGGACAAGCTCCAGGCGGTCGGAAACGCCCACCTTGTCATAGATGGTTCGCAAATGGTTCTTGACGGTCTGCTCGGAGATTTTAAGGTGCGTGGCGATTTCGCGATTGTGCCAGCCTTGCACCAGGCAACTGACCACTGACTTCTCCCGCCGCGTGAGTGTGTCAGCGGGGCGGCGCTCTTCCTGGGCAGGGGCGGCCGTTTCTTTGGCAGCCTGCTGCTTCGGCGCCCAGATTTCGTTGTTCATAACCTTGCGCGCGCTCTCAACAAAAACCTCCGGGGCGACGGATTTCAGAATCACTCCGCGCGCCCCGGCCTTGACGTAATGGTCTGAGCCTTCCCGAGCCGGTCCCGAGATGATGACAATGGCCCGCCCGCCCGGCCACTCGTGGTGGAGCCGCTTGATGAAATCCGCCGGGTCATGACCCAGCATTTCGGCCTGGAGATAGAGGAGGTCGGGCTTGAACTTTTTTGCCAGCTCGAGGATTTGAACTGCCTGGTCGGCCTCGGCCACGACGCGCAAGTCGTCCTCGACGCCGAACAGCCGCTTCAGGCCGAGGCGGAAGACACCGACTTCGTCGGCGACCAGGATGCGGGTTTTTCTACGGGGTTTCTTCGCGGCTCGCATCGTGCCCATGCGGAACTGCCTCTATGTGGCTCTCACCCTATCATCCCGCCGCGCCCTTGCCGTCAAGACCAGCGTGCGAACAGCAGGGTCAGAGCTTCGCCTGCTCTTCCGCGCCCCAAATGCTTTGCGAGGCTTTCATTCGATAGGGAGATCTGTTCACCCGACGTCCCCAACCATGTTTCATGAGGGACGCCGGACCGGCCGGAGTTGATAGTCGTCGATAATGGCCCCGAACCCGCCGAAACTCGCAGGCTTGGCAACGACTCGCCCACGGCAGACAAGCTCGAGGGGGACCTTGGTAACTTCACTGGGCAGCACCACTCGGATGGTAATGGGCGTTTGGTTCCGCAAGCGTTTCGGGACCGACATCACCATTCCATTGCCGCTGATGGATGCCGTGGTCCCTTTCACCTGTTGCTGCCGTCCCACCCGGCTCTTCCACCGGATTTCCACCGGAAGCTCCACGGGGATTCTAACGCCTGCACGGGGATAAATCATATTGACACCGCTTCTCCGCTCACCGGCTTCTCTACAGTGCACAGATTAGCTCGATTCCGCCCCGCCTGCAAGTCTCATCCGCAGGCGGTGGCCGAATTAACTCGCCTGACAACAAAAATGGGAGCGAGGCATCGTGGCCTGCTGGTGAGGGAGCACCACCTCGTCACCCCGCTCCCGCGACGTGACAGACTCAACTGCTGCCACCCCCGCGCATTCGATCGGGCCTGGAGTCGCAATTCGTGACGGGCGGGAAGGTCAATCGAGATCCCATTTCCCCCCATGCGGCTCCCAGGTCCCTCCCGCAAAGCACAGAGAAGGCTTCAGGGTGATGCGAGTATCCAGCCAACCCCGCCACGCCCGCAACGTCACGAAGGTACCGGTACCTTCGTACTGGCCGTTGCCATGACCTTCCTCGTGCTGCTACGCTTCCCCTGGGAAGCCTGGGGCGAGTGAGCCGCTGAGCGGTTTGCCTGCCCTGCCTCCCGCGCGCTATCGGCGCTTGAGTTGTAGCGGAATCCCGGAACAAAGGATCTTAAACTATGAAGCTCGGCGAAATTGCGAGTCGGCTGGGTTGCGCCCTCGAAGGGCCTCCCGACCTCGAGATTTCCGGCGTCGCCGGCATGGATGAGTCGTCGGATACCGAACTGACCTTTCTCTCCAATCCCAAATACCATCGCAAGCTCAAGACCACGCGCGCCGCGGCGATTATCGTCAGCCCGGACGTGCAGGCTCCGGGCCGTGTGGTGCTGCGCTCCGAGAATCCTTACCTCAGCTTCGCCAAGGCGCTGGAGATCTTCTCACCGCCCTACCGTCCGCCCGCCGGGATTCATCCCACCGCCGTCATTGACTCGACGGCCAGGCTCGGGCGCAATCCCTCCATCGGCCCCTACGCCGTCATCGAAGCCGGCGCCGTGCTGGGTGATGATTGCGTGCTGAAGAGCTTCGTCATGATTTACCGGGACGCGAAGATTGGCCATCGTTTTCTTGCACATTCCCATGCCGTGGTGCGCGAAGGCGTCGAGATCGGAGATGACGTCATTCTCCAGAACGGCGCCGTGGTCGGAGGCGACGGCTACGGCTTCGTCAAGCAGGCGGACGGTTCCTACTACAAGATCGTGCAGTCGGGAACCGTCGCCCTGGAAGACTGCGTCGAGGTGCAGGCCAATGCCTGCGTGGATCGCGCCGCCGTCGGCGTCACGCGCCTGCGCCGCGGGGTCAAAGTCGACAACCTCGTGCAGGTCGGCCACGGCTGCGACGTCGGAGAGAACACCCTCCTCTGCGGCCAGGCGGGCCTGGCCGGAAGCTGCAAGCTCGGTCGCAACGTGGTGCTCGCCGGACAGGTCGGCGTGGCCGGCCACCTCACCATCGGTGATAACGTCGTTGCCACAGCGCAGTCCGGAATCCCCAACGATGTCGAGCCTGGCAAAATCATCTCCGGCTACCCAGCCATGGACAACACCCAGTGGCTGAAGTGCGCCGCTATCTACGCTCGCCTCCCCGAAGTCTATGCCGGCTTCCGGAAGATTCGGGACTATGTGAAGAAGATGGGAGTCGAGCTGTAGAGGCGATTTTACATCGCCGGTTGGGGCGATTTCACATCGCCAGGTGGCGACGTAAAGTCGCCGCTACGAGCTTTTCAACAGCCCTTAGGCCGAAACTTGACGAGACAAAATGCCCGACTTAACGATAAGGCCCTTTGCTCTCTATCACTTTCCCAGTTTAATGCTAACCC
>CAZTHM010000078.1:0-11592 GCA_964613505.1 uncultured Acidobacteriota bacterium
CGCGCCCGATCGGTGTCGGCGGCGCTGAAGCCTGCCTCGCGCACGCGATCGATGGTGGTGGGGGTGTCTTCGACGACGTCGTGCAACATCCCGCCGGCCAGACAAACCACGTCGAGTTTCAGGTCGGCCAGAACGTTGGCGACTGCCAGCGGGTGGGAAACGTACGGCTCACCGGAGAGGCGTTTCTGCGAGCGGTGCTCCGCCGCGCTGAACTCATAGGCGCGACGGAGAAGCTCCAAATCTTCGCCAGGCCGGTAGGCCTGGACCTTCTCGATGAGTTGTGTAATCTCCGCCATGGCCCTGGAGTTCATTCTAGGGCACAGGTGGAGGAGCGTACAAGCACGATACCTGAGGTTGCCAGCGGTGCCCGATCTGAGACGATGGCGCGAACGCGGCCGTCGCGGCACCTCTAGGGTTCGCCCGCCAGCGGCGGAGAAACGCCGCCCCGGTCACTCTCAGGGCGTGTAGGTCGAATAAACGTAGTCGGCGCGCTTCTGGGAAGCGTGGCAACTGAAGCACGGCTTCATGTCCGCCAAGGAACCCTTCTGCTCGTCGGCCTTGAACACCTCCCATCCCCAGCCGCCGGTGTCCGCGTAGCGCTTGGAGTTCTTCTTCATCACGCCGATGAATTTCCGCTGCGTTGTTTCCATGGCTCCCCGGGCCGAGCGGACCCCCAGCAGATCGAAGACGAAGATCGTCCCGTCGGGGTAAGCCTTTCCCTGCTGGAGCGACGTCAACCCAACATCGTTCACGTAGACATTGTGGAGGCCTTCGAAAGTGTTGAAGAGGGGATGGTCCTTGCTCCAGATCACCATGCTTTTGACGTGCGTCCATTTGCGATAACCCGTGGGGAAAGCGATGGCGGGCTTCTTCTGGGCTTGAGCGTACAAGGTAGCTGCGCCCATCACCGTTGCCCCAACTGCTAAGAGCAAAACCCTAATGCGCGAGGTCATGGGGAAATTCCTCCTCCTGATTTGGTTCCCCCTGCAATCGGTCGCGGGAACGGCCTGAGGTCTCAGGCCGTTTGGGGGGCATTCTAGCGCAGATTTCACCCGGCATGACAAGACATTCCGCCACCTCGAAAGCGCCATGGCCGCGACCCCGACAGGAAAGGTGCGGCAGGCGGCCCCGATCAAGGCGCGGCGCCACGGCGGTAGCCGGGTTGCGCCAGTGGGAACGATTATCGTCACGAGGCGGCGTTTGTGATAATCTTGCGCTCCGGCGGAAAGCCTTCCCAGCGTCATGGTGGATTCGGAATAAGGCCGATCCAGAAAAACCAACCTGGTGAAAGGAGGGGCCAGTGAAACCGCGACAAATGGTAATGCTCATGGTGGCCGTCAGCTTGGCGGCCGTGCTGCTCTCGTGTCAAAAAGCCTTTCATGAGGAAACGGAACGCTACTACTTCATTTCTGCGAACATTGCGCTCCCTTACTGGCAGGAGGCGCAAGCCGGCTTTCAGGATGCCGGCCGAGCGCTGGGTGTGAAGGTGGAGTTCAAGGGGCCGGAAACTTACAATCCCGAGGACGAACTGGAAGCCTTCCGGAAGGCCGTACAAATGCGCCCAGCGGGGATTGCGGTCTCTCCCACGCGCCCCGACCTTTTCACAAAGGAGATCGACGCGGCCATTCAGGCGGGAATCCCGGTGATCTGTGTGGATTCCGACGCGCCCGGTTCACATCGCATTTTGTTTGTCGGTACGGACAATTTCCAGGCCGGCATGGAGAGCGGGCGGCGCATGGCGGAATTGCTCCACGGCAAGGGGCGCATCGCGCTCATCACCATCACCGGCCAGTTCAACCTGGAGGAGCGCCGGAGGGGAGTGGATGAGGTTCTTAAGAAGTATCCGGAGCTCAAAATCACACAGGAACTCAACGACAAGGGCGACCCGCGCATGGCGAACGACCAGATTTCGGCCCTCCTGGAGAGCAAGGATAAGAAGGACCAGTTCGACGGGATTCTGTGCCTGGAAGCATCGGGAGGACCGGGTGCCGCCGAAGCCTTGCACCGGCTCAACCTGGACGGCAAATATCCCATCGTCGCCATGGACAAAAATCCGGAGACGCTGGAGTGGATTTCACGCGGCACCATCGCCGCCACCGTGGCGCAGAAATCCTACACGATGGCGTATTACAGCCTGAAACTTCTGGACGACCTGCACCACAACGTCGTCCACGAATTCGCCAAGGACTGGCGAACCGCGCCCACGTCTCCGCTTCCCACGCGCGTGGACACCGGGACGGCGGTGATTGACAAGACGAACCTGGCGGATTTCCAGGCCGCCATCGCCACTCGTGCCAAACCCCTGTGAAGGGCTTTTTCGGGCGTCCGGCGATACGGCAGACGGCATGACCAACGGAATGCTGTGGCCTGAAGTTTGGCGGCTCGAACGGGGGCCGCTTCGACATCCGTACAGAAAAAACAAAGCCCTGGCAAGTTGCCAGGGCTTTTCATTTTGGGCATTATGCGGTCCGGCGCGCCCGGAAAAAACTGCTCGAGCTGGACCGAACTACTGAACAGCGGCAGCGGCTTTGGCCGACACCTGCTTCTTGATACTGAGGGCCTTCTCCACCCAGTCATTGGCCTGTTTCATGTCTTCCTCGCGAGCCGAGGGATCGGCCTCGTAGTCGGACTTCTCGCGATACATCAAGTTGATGTAGGCCATGGCAGCGTCGTCGTTGGGCTTAAGGTCAATGGCTTTTTGCAGGGCCTGAATTCCCTCATCCACCAGAGCACTGTTATCCTTCTCCAGTTGGGCTCGCTCCTTCTCCGGCAGAGGAGGCAGGACATCCGGCCGGTTGACGTCCCTGGGCATCGTCAGGTTCAGGTCCTTCCGCACCTGCATACGCCGGGGGTAAGCCGTCGCCCAGTTGATGACCCCGATCCAGTAATACGGTTCGGCTTCGTTGGGAGAGATTTGCAGGCGGCGCCGCTGATATTCTTTCGCCTTCTCGAAGTCCCTCATGTTGTAGAAGAGCTGAGCAATGCTGGCAATGGCCGTCAGGTTGTTGGAATCCTGTTTCAAAACATCTTCGAACGCGTCCACGGCCTGCTTCCCGATCTTGACGTTCTCCGGCGAATCCCCGCCGGGGATGTATTGCTGAGCGTAGGCGGTGGCCAGATACAGACGAGCGTTGAGCAGTTTGGGATCCAGGTCCACGGCGCTCTTGAAGAACACGATCGCCTGCTGGAATTGCGCGTTACGGAAAGCTCCCACTCCCTTGTTCAACTGATCGCGGGCCTTGAGCTGGTCAACCCATTTGCAGCTGCCCGCTGCCCCTACCAGGAGCAATACCCCGCAGAGCAGGGCGATCTTCTGGGGTCTCATCGGAGTTCCTCCCTCAACCCTCATGCCAAGTATGATGATTACTGCAACTCTTTGGTGATTAAGCCGATCTTGTCGATCCCCGCCCCCCTGGCGATGTCGATGATTTCAGCGATCTCGCCAAATTGTAGCGTGGCATCACCTTTGACGAACATCACGCGCTCGTTCCGCGTCTTAAAGATGTCCTCCAGCCGCGACCCGAGCATGCGCTTGTCCACCGCGTCTTGATTGATCTTGATGTTCTTCCCGGCATCAATCGAGACCACGACGGTCCGGTTGAGGATATCCTCGTCGGGCTGCTGCTGGTTCGGGTTGGGTTGGGGCACCAGCGCGTCCAGCCCCTTGGGCGTCAAAGGCGTGATCACCATGAAGATGATGATCAACACCAGCAAGACATCAATGAGGGGGGTGATGTTGATGTCCGCAAGGACATCCTTCTTCCCCCCGACATGCATAGCCATAGCTATACCCTCCTCAGGCTGACGGAATCCGGGGCGAGCCTCTAAGGTGTTATCGCCGCCGTTGCCTCACTCGGGCCGCGCCGCTCGAGCTTCTCGGTCAGCAACCCCAGGGAATCAACCCCGGCAGCTCGAACGTTGTCAATGACGGCGACAACGTCCCCGTACTTGGCCCGAGAATCGCTCTTGACGTAAACCGTCTTATCGAGCTTGCTCGAGATCCGGTCCTTGACCTGGGTGGTGATATCCTCGAGCCGGACCGGATCCGATCCCAAGTAGGCCTTGCCATCTCGGGTGACGGCCAGTAAGACAGCGTCTTCCTTGTCGGCGTCGGGCATCTGCCGCGGGTTTTCCGCCTTGGCCATATCAACGCTGACCCCTTTTTGGAGCATGGGTGTGATGACCATGAAGATGATCAGCAGCACCAGCATGACGTCCGCCATGGGCGTAACATTGATATCGGCAACGGGTCCCACCAGCACGCGTTTGCGAGCCATTATTTCTTCCCCCGCGAGGACCGCTTGATGAAGTAATCGATCAACTCTGAAGAAGAGTTGTCCATCTCCACATCAAAGGCCTCGATTTTGCTGGTGAAGTAGTTGAACATCCAGACCGCCGGCACCGCCACGAACAGACCGATGGCGGTGGTGACGAGGGCTTCCGAGATTCCGCCGGCCACAGCCGCAAGACCCGTGGACTTGGCCGTCGAAATCCCATGGAACGCGTTGATGATTCCCAACACGGTCCCGAACAGGCCGACGAACGGGGCGGTGGATCCGATCGTTGCCAGGCTCGAGACGCCGCGCTTCAGTTCCGCGTGCACGATAGCCGCAGCGCGTTCCAAAGCACGCTTGGACGCCTCGATGGTCTCGCCGGATATCTCGGTCGAAGCCTGATGGGCTTGGAACTCTTGCAGACCAGCCGTGACTACCTTGGCCAAGTGGCTGCGCTTGTTCTGCTCGGCAATGGCGATGGCTTCGTCGATCTTGCCGTCTTTCAGCGCGCCGGCGACGGCGGGCGCGAAAAAGCGGGACTGCTTCCGGGCCGCCCGGAAGGCAATCCAGCGATCAATCATCACGCCGATTGACCATGCGGACATAACGAACATCAGGATGACGACCGAACGGGCCGGCCAGCCCATCGCCCGCCACATGCTGATCGGGTCGAAAGCGACCGCTTCTTCCTGAAAGAGCCACAGACTGAGGGTAAAAAGTTTTGCCCCTAGCATGTTTGTTTATTTCCTCCTCGAAAGTTTTCGAAACCTCGAAACTACTCCGCGAGTGTAAAGTTCACGTCTACTTCTGTCACAACTTCGACCGGGTCCCCGTTGAGCAGTGTGGGCTGGTAGCGCCAGCGTTGCACGGCCTCCAGGGCCGATTTGACCAGGAGCGGGTGACCGCTGATGACCTTCAGGTCCTGAATCGTTCCGTCCCGGCTGATGATCGCTTCCAGACGAACCACTCCCTGAATGCGGGCCATTTTGGCCAGCGGGGGATATTCCGGCTTGGGCGCAAAAATCTGTTTGGCCGACTCGACCTGGCCGCCCACCCGGATGCGCTTCGGCGTTGTCGACTTGGGGGGGGGTGGCGGGGGAGGCGCAGCCGCCGCACTGGAGATAATGCTGCCCAGCACTCCGCCCGGCGTTCCACCTGGCATTCCTCCCGGAACTCCTCCCACCACGCCCACGGCCGCGGCTTGCGGGGGCTCGGGCTCGTCTTTGATTTCCGCGATGGTTTTGGGAATCGTGGTCGGGGCTCGCATGATGTCTTCCGCGGTCACCCGCTTAATCACTTTCACCGGCGCCACAGCAGCCGGTGGGGGCGGCGGAGGCGGGGGGGGCGGAGGCGCCACCAGGAAGGTCATCAACTGGGCTCTGGGAAGCGCTTCCGTATAGATCAACGGGATGAGAACCGTCACGCCCACGATGATGACCTCAATGATGTACGCGATGGGAATGGTCGCGCGCTTCCAGTTGTCCGTCTTGGCCGCGGAGTATATCAGATAGAACAGGAATCCCACGACGCTCAAGAAGAACGTCACCACCATCCACGGCAGGGTGCTGAGTCCCAGGTGACGCGAATCCGAGTAGATGTAGCAGAGGAACATCGCCTGGAAGAACAGCGGGGCGCCCGCAAAGATGACGGCCTGAGCGACCAGGGCCTTGGTGTTTTCGGGAGGGCCCAACAGAATGGGAGCGCCGAAGAACCACGCCAGGAAACCCACCAAGCCCGCGGCGAAAATGATGAGCCAGTGCGTGTCGTCGAGGACCGGCGCACGTGACGGCGAGGAATCCAGCAAGGTCTCATCAAACATGGTTCCTACCTCCTACGTCGACTTGCTTCTTGGGGCCCGCGTCCGGCTACGCCCGCCGGCAGCTAGCGTCGAGCCCCTGCCGTCTCGCGCTCCAGGGCCCGGGGCTTTTCGCCAGTCCGGCTGTTTCCCGTACGCTGATAGAAGTACACGAGGATCGGACTGGCAATCGCAATCGATGAATACGTGCCAATGATTACCCCAATTACCAGGGCGAATGCAAATCCGTGGATGACTTCCCCGCCGAACAAATAAAGCGAAAGGACCGCGAGGAAGGTCAACCCGGAGGTCAAAATGGTTCGGCTCAGCGTCTGGTTGATGCTCCGATTCACCAGGTCAAAAAAGTTCTCCCGCTTGTTCAGGCGCACATTCTCCCTGATTCGGTCGAAAACTACAATGGTGTCGTTCATCGAATAGCCCACCAGAGTGAGCAGCGCCGCAATGACCGTCAGCGAGATCTCTTTGTTCAGCAGGGAGAAGATTCCGACCGTAATCAAAACGTCGTGAAACGTGGCGATGACCGCCGCGACGCCGTAGATTAGCTCAAACCGAAACCAAATGTAAACCAGCATTGCGCCCAGGCCGGCCAGCGTCACGTAAACCGCCTGGCGCCTTAAGTCAGCCCCCACCTTGGGACCGACGATTTCCGTGTTCCGCACGGCATAACTGGAAAGATAGAAATCCTTCCCCAAGATTTCCAGGATCGCCGGCGTAACGCCGGCAACACTGCGCAGTTCCCCCAGGTCGCCAATCAGGCCGCTGCGCGGCGCGCCGTTCCGGTAGCTGACCAGCGCCTCGGCCAGTTCCCGGTAGGTCTTCATGGCCTCGTCCGAGCCCTTGGAAGCCAGGTGAAGCGGGTCCGCGACCACCAGGTGCTCCGCCACCGTCTGGGGGCTGGCGTTATTGAAGTCCACTTTGCCCTCGGGGCCCGCCCCGTACAGCGCTGCCAGCGCCGTGACAATGGCCTTCTTGCCGGCGTCCAAAGCCGCGCTGGAAGTGGTTGCCCCTATGTCCAGCCCGATGATGACCTCGTTATCGCCCGCGGCTCCGTAACTCTGAATGGTGGCTTCCCCAAGGTTCTCACGCTTAAGCTGCGCCCGAATCGCGTCCAAATCCGGCGCCTTGGTGAACTTCACATAGACCAGCGTGCCCCCCCGGAAGTCAATCCCGTAGGTCAGGCCTCCGCGCACCGCAACCGATATCCAACCAGCCGCCAAAAGGACTAGCGTGGAGCCGATGAAGTACCACTTCTTGCCCATCCAGTCAATCTTGGGTTCGTGAAAAAACTCCATGGGCTAAACCAGTCCTTCGCCTTCAGAATTGACACCGGAGAATCCCCGGATGTTCCACAAATTTCTAGATGCTGAGCTCCGCACCCTTCTCCCGCCTGCCCAGAACGTAGTCAAAAATAACCCGGGAGACAAAGACTGACGTAAACAGGTTGGCCAACAGACCGATCGTCAACGTGACGGCAAACCCCCGAATCGGACCAGTCCCGAATGTGAAGAGAATGAGGGACGAAACAATCGTGGTCACGTGCGTATCGATGATCGTCCCAAACGCGTGGTCAAAGCCTCCGGCAACGGCCGCACCAACCGTTTTCCCCAAGCGTAATTCCTCGCGAATGCGCTCGAAGATTAGCACGTTAGAGTCCACTCCCATACCGACGGTTAAAATGACGCCCGCAATGCCCGGGAGCGTGAGGACTGCGCCAAAATACGCCAAGGCCGCGACCAAGATGATCAGATTCAGGACCAGCGCCAGATTGGCATTGATGCCCGCGCCCCGGTAATAGAACAGCATGAAACCCATGACGGCGACTAGGCCGACGATCGAGGCGATCACCCCATGGCGAATCGAATCGGCGCCCAGAGAGGGTCCAACGGTTCGTTCTTCAAGGTATTTGATAGATGCCGGGAGCGCCCCGGAACGCAGCACCAGCGCCAGATCCGACGCCTCCTGCTGGGTAAACGAACCCGTGATTCTTCCGTTGTCGGTAATTTGGCCTTGAATGGTGGGCGCGGAAAAGACCCGGTTATCGAGGATGATGGCCAGTTGCTTGCCAATATTTTGGCCGGTCACCCGTCCGAAGCGTACGGCTCCGTCGCGGGTTAAGGTGAAATTGACGCTGGGCCGGCCGTTTTCGTCCGGCCGCGGCTGAGCGTCGCGCAGGTCGCGCCCCGTGACCGCCGCAATCCGGTTGATCAGATACCATGCTTCTCCGCCGGAGGTATCGCTCCTCGACTCGCGCTTGCCCGGCAGCAGTTCGGTGTCTGGAGGCAGAACCCCGCCGTGGGCCGCCAGCGCCGCGTCCCGTGTGGCGTAGGGGCCATCCTGGACGATCTTGAGCGTCAGCATGGCGGTGTTCTGGATGATGTCCTTCACGCGGCTGGGATCATCCACTCCGGGAAGCTGGACGACCAGTTCGTACTCGCTTTGCCCATACTCAGCGATCGTCGGCTCGGTCACACCGAGCTGGTCGATGCGGTTCCGAATCGTATTCATCGCCTGGAGAAGCGCCTGGTTGCGAATACCGGCTGCCGCGCTGGCTTTGAGCGCCACCTGCCGGGCGGTTGGGTCGCCGGTCACCCGGCTTAAGTCCCAATCGGGGAACTGCTCGCTGACCAGCGACTGGATATCCGCCGATTTTTCTTGCGGAATCCCTTTGATGAGAATGTGCGTGCTGTCGACCTTCTGAACGTCGGCGAAGGGGATGTTCTTGGTCCGCATCTCGTCCTGGACGCGCTCGCGCGTCAGGTCGTTGGTGATGTTGACGGCGTCCTCGACCTGCACCTGCAAGACCAGGTGCGTGCCGCCCTTCAGGTCCAACCCTAACCGAATCCTTTCGCGGACGTTTTCCTTCATCCGCTGAAAGTTCGTGGGGAAGCCAATCATTTCCTCTTCCCCGCGCGGATAACAGATGATGCCGAGAAAGCACAAGACGATTACCGCCACGATGGCGATAACCCGGTTTCGAATTCTGTGTTCCATAAGTCTTCAGACCTTGCCAACGGCGCTGGTTATTTCTTGCTCTTCCCCGCCGCCTCTGCCTTCGCCGTGTCTTTCGCCTCTGAACTCGCCTCTCCCTCGGCTGATTGGAGCCCGGTAATGGCCGAGCGCGCCACCTCCAATTTCACCTGGCTGGTCACCTGCAATTGCACCACACTGGCGTCCTTGAAACCGACGATGGTCCCGTAGACTCCGCCGCTGGTCAGCACGCGGTCGCCGGTCTTGAGGCTGGCCAGCATGTCCTGAAGCTTTCGTCGCTGGCGCTGCTGCGGCAGGATAAGGAGGAAGTAGAAAATGCCAAAGATGAGGACAAAGGGGAGAAGCTGGACCAGTCCCCCGGCCATGCCGGAGTCGGCCGCAATAACAGGAAAATGGACCAGCAAACGTTCAATCAAGTTAGGGCTTTATGGATTCAATTCAAGTAATGAGAAACCCCGCTCGGCGGAGGCAGGGTCAGTAGGGTCCGTCCGTTCGGCTTTCCAGGATCGGCTCAGGAATGAACTAGACCGCTTATGGCCTCGCACGTACCCTAGACTGCAACTTACCAAATTCTCCAGAATAAATAGCCTGCCTAATTTTCCGCATGGTGTCAAGGTAAAAGTAGAGATTGTGGTGGGTTGCGAGGATTCCTGCCAGCATCTCCCCCACCACAAACAGGTGGCGGATGTAGCTGCGCGAATACCGCCGGCAAACCGCGCACCCGCACGCCGGGTCGAGCGGTCGCTCGTCGCGGGCGTAGCGCGCGTTCTTGATCACCAGCTTCCCTTCGGAAGTGAAAACCCCACCGTGGGCATGACGCAGTCAAACATGTCGATGCCGCGCGCCACGCCTTCCACCAGATCCTCCGGCGTGCCCACTCCCATCAGATAGCGCGGCCGGTCGTCGGGCAGCAGCCCGGCGGTGAACTCCGTCACATCGTAGGTTTCCGCCTTCGGCTCGCCCACCGAAAGGCCGCCCAGCGCGTAGCCTTCGAACCCGATCTCCTGCATCTGCTCGGCGCTCTCGCGGCGCAGCGCGGTGTCTGTGCCGCCTTGCACGATACCGAAGAGAGCGGAATTCGGGGCTGGGTGCTGGGTGCTGGGTACTGGGGATTGCGCTTCCTCTGACTTCGGACTCCTGACTCCTGACTCCTGGCTCCTGACTCCTGACTCCTGAGTCCTGCCTCGTGACTCCTGCCCTTCCGCCTCCCTACTTCCTACTTCCGACTTCCTACTTCCGCCTTTCCGTTCCTGAAAGTATTCCTTGCACCGCCCCGCCCATCGTCCCGTCAACTTCACTGCCCGCTTGAGCGCTTCGTGGCTTGCCGGGTATTCGACGCACTCGTCGAGGGTCATGATGATATCGGCGCCGAGCGCCAATTGAATCTCGACCGCGCGCTCGGGCGAAAGGAAATGCGACGAGCCGTCCAGATGCGATCGGAACGTGACGCCGTCTTCGGTGACCTTGCCCAGACCTTTCAGGCTCATCACCTGGAAGCCGCCGCTGTCAGTCAGGATGGGATGCGGCCAGCCCATGAAGCGATGCAGCCCGCCTAACTCTCGAACCACCTCGTGCCCCGGCCGCAGATAGAGATGGTAGGTGTTGGCCAGGAGCATCTCGACGCCCAAGCCTTCGAGCTGGTCTTGCGTCATGCCCTTGACCGTGCCCGCCGTGCCCACCGGCATGAACACCGGAGTCTCCACCACTCCGTGCGCAGTGTGGAGCAAGCCCGCGCGCGCCCGCGTGCCGCTATCCCGAGCCGCGATCTCGAACCGCAGTCCCATGCGTGATTGGAAGCCTAGAGGAAGACTCCCCGCGTTGGCAAGGAGAGACTCGACCGAGTCAGTGTGAGACTGAATCCCGTGACAGGTCGTTCTCCCTGAAAGAGTGTTCCACGGTGGGGCCCGGGGCGAAGGGCAATGACCTACCGGCCGGTCGGTAGGAGCCTATCCCATGTTGTGGCCTCGGCACCGGGGCTGGCCGAGGTAGCTCGCGGTCGACCAGTAAAGACGGCATAAGCCCCTGGGAGGGTGGGAGCGTGCCCGTTCGGTTCACGTTCACCCCTGAACAAAACGTCAGTGTACGTGCGGCATCCAACGCCAGCATGAGGCCTGCGGATTTTCTTGTCACCAATCGCGAGAAACTGCATTTATCACACTGGAAGAAGATTCCAGGCCGCAGGCCGCCAGTCGAAGGGTGGCCCGGCAAAAGGAGCATGACGATGAAAAGAGAATTTCTGGCACTGGCAGCGATCGTTTCGCTGACCGCCAGCCCAGTGTTGTATGCCCAGCGAGGCGGCGGGGGTGGCGGGCAACGTGGAGGAGGCGGGGGAATGCAGGGACAGGGTCCCACCACCACGGGTCAGCAGCGGGGCGCACAGCAAGGGCAAGGGGGCGCCCAGATGGGAACCCGGGACCAGCAACGCCAGCGCATTCACGCCACAGACCAGCAACAAGACCAATACCGTACGTCAACCCAGGCAGCTGACCGGGTCCGCACTCAGGCCCGCGACAT
>CAZTHM010000079.1:0-11545 GCA_964613505.1 uncultured Acidobacteriota bacterium
GCGACGGCCGCGCCAGCCGCGCGTGAGCCGCATGTGCAGATAGCCGGCGTAAGTCAGCCAGGTGATGAGCGCCCAATCCTCTTTCGGGTCCCAGCTCCAATACGATCCCCAGGTGCGGTTCGCCCAATATGCGCCGGCGATAATCATCAGGGTCAGAAGTGGGAACGACACCGCGACGGTTTTGTAGATCAGGTTGTCGAGCGTATCGCGGTGGGGGAGGAATTCGACGATGGTGTCCTGCTTCCATGCCAGCACCAGCCACGCCAGCGACATGAAGATTCCACAGACGATTCCGGAAAGCAGGAAGGGGCTGGAGGAAAACGCCACGGCGACGCTTTGGCCGGCCTGCGGCGCGAAGTAAGGCCCGGACTCGATCTTTGCCGCCATTGCCACGAGCGCGGCGAATTGCGCGAAGACCGACGCCAGAAAGAGCCGCCGCGCCCAGCGCGCCGCTTCGCCCGCCTGCTCGGAAAACGTGTCGAAGAGGCTCACCGCCAGCGCCGCCGCGGCGAGCGCCAGAACGATAGCGAACGGCCAGCCGAGGCCCGAGATGGGAACCATCAGCGCCTGCTTTGGCCCGACCATGATTTTTTCGCCCGCCGCCGCATCCCAGGCGGGCAGCAGCAGATTGAGCCCGCGATCGATGGAGGTGAGCGC
Organism: uncultured Acidobacteriota bacterium; assembly: GCA_964613505.1. GTDB lineage: Bacteria > Acidobacteriota > Terriglobia > UBA7540 > UBA7540 > CAZTHM01. The sequence goes on from CAZTHM010000079.1 coordinate 658, forward strand.
GATGAGCGCGTAGGTGCCCGTCACCAGTCCGGTCGTCCAATTCAGAAACGTGCGCGCGCTGGTGCCGTCTTTCACGAAATAAAGAATCCCGGCGGCAAAGGCGAGCGTAAAGCCCGCGTAACTGAGGATGGCAAGAGTGACGTGAATCTGCAGCCAGGTGCTCTGGAGCGCCGGAACCAGCGGACGGATTTCGCCGGGAAGCACTTGCAGCAAAACCAGCGACAGCGCGGCGATGGGAATGGTGACCGCGCCGAAGTATTTCAGTTCCAGCTTCCACTCGGCGAGGAGCTGCGCCGCCACCACGCCCCAGGAGAACATCAGCACCATTTCATAGATGTTCGAAAACGGCGCGTGCCCCGACGCCGCCCAGCGCACCACCACGCCCGTCGTGTGCAGCAGAAACGCGCCGCGCGTGAGCGCCACGCCGCCCGCCACCAGTCCGCCAGAGGCGGACACCGCCAGCGAAGCAAAGCAGAGCGCCGAGGCGCCCAGGTAAGCAACCAAGGCAATATAGAGAAACTTCTCGCCCGTCACCCAACCTGCCGATCCAATCAAGCGGGGGACGGACACCGCCAGCACTGTGGCAACCGCCACACCCACCACCAGCAGAATCCACGACGCCGCGCTTGCCGGGCGGCGTTCCGAAACATGAGTGCTTAGGACTTTTGACATTCGAACCTTCCTTCAGTTGTAGCGCCGCTCTATGAGCGGCGAATAATCGGACGCCGGTCATAGACCGGCGCTACAGCTACGCGACGAAGCGCTCGACTTCGCGCACCGCTTTCGCCGGCGCGCGCAGTGACGCTTCGACCGCATCGGCCAGATGCTTGAATCGTTCCTCGAAACTCTCGCGATACTTGCTGGGCTGCCCGCCGAGTACCAGCACCGGCCGCCCTTTCGCGTCGCGTCCGACGACTCCCCAAATCCGGATGTGCACCATGTAGAGCGCCAGGCATAGCCCGCCCACCAGAATCAGGCAGCCGCCCCAGATCAATTCTTTGCCGGGCTGCTTCGCCACCTGAAGGCCGGTGGTGTATCCCATCTCGACCTCGCGCAACTGGAAGGCGATACCCGACTCGTCGGGAAAATTCATCTCTGGAGACTTGGGGAAGAACCACACCGCGGAGTGTTTGCCCCCAGACTGCGTGACTTGAAGCTTGATGGCCGGGTTATTCGGCTCGTTCGAGCGGGTGCTCAACTGGTTGCCCTCGAGGACGAAGTCGGGGACGAAATCCGACAGCTCGACCTGAGTCCCCGAGTCGCCGAGCGTCGCCGCCTCACCGGGCCGGAGCGTGAAGTTCTGCGCGGCGCGCGGCGCGCCGGGCCAGGACGCTTCGAGTTCCAGCTTCGCCGGAGCGCCGCTCGGGCCATAGCTCGACTGGAAAAACCGGATACCTTTGTAGGTGAGCGGCTCGTTGACGAAGATCTGTTTCTTGAGCACTTCCCGCCCGTTTTCCTCCACGGCCAGGCGGCTCCAGTATTGCTGCGGCGAGCCGTCGGGGTATTTCTCCATTCCCGCCCCGTCACAGCGCAAAGTGAAGGGCAGCTTCTGAACCGGCCCGTTGCCGGAGAGGGAATCCACTTCGTGGCTGCGCATGCCGGGCCCCAGGCTGACGAAGCCCCGGTAACCCCACTTGCCGTCCACGATGGCCCCGGCGAAGATGATGAGCAGACTCAGGTGCACAACGTAGGGCGCCAGGCGTGCCACACGGTGCTTCTCAACGTAGAGCGTTCCTTGCCGGAGCGCCTCGGGGTGAGCGTGAAGACCGGAAGTCGCAAAACTCTCCGCCGAGAGTTGAAGGGCTTCTTCCTGTTGGCTCGCGCCAATCGGAATCTCCCGCATGAACGGCAGTCTGCGCACAAACCACTCGTCGGCGAGGCGATGCGGCCGCGAAAAATACCGCCATGCCTGCGGGAATCTCTCCAGAGAGGCCAGAATGATGGTTGCGCCCAGCAAGCCCAATAAGAGAATGAACCACCAGGCGTGAAAGACATCAAAGAGGCCCAGGAAGTTCAGCAGCCGGATGGTCTGCGGGGCGTAGATTTGCTCGATCTGGCCTTCCTGCGCCATCGGCCGCTGGAGGACGATGGTCCCGATAATCATCGCTGTCCCCAAAAGACCCAGGAGAGTGAGCCCACATCTAAGAGAGCTGAAAAATTCCAGAAAATTGTTCAGTATTGATTTCTGCTTGCTCATGTGTTCTTACTCCTGCCATCCGAGGCGAACCATGAAGGCCCGCTGCCCCAAGACAAACCTCTGGGCATCTACGGTGCCAGCAACGCAAAAATGTCCGTGTCTACTAACTCATAGAAAACAAGGAAGAAAGAAGCTTGGAAAGGCTGTTTTTCCGACCAAAGAGAGCCATTCGGGGGCTGAGAGTTGGGGCAAATGCCGCACGATTATGCGCGAAGCAACTCAATTTGTCCGTTACTTAATGACCCCGGGAGGGGGGCGTGATGTCTATTTTTCAATGACTTGGGGGTTGCCGGTAAGGGAACCAAAAATGCTGACAAAGTGGCGGTATTTCTTATCTGTCACTGGAAGGAGATCGTCATGAGAACAATAGCTGGGAATCGTAGCCAGGAACTCCGAGAGTTTGGGTCCACTCCCAAGCCCATCGTTACCATCAAGGCGGACACGCCTGCGGAAATGCAGCCCGCCTTCACGCTTACTTTCACGTTGGGCAATCCAATGCGTGAGATCAGCGACACGATCATCAGAACCGTGTTGCAGTACGCGCGTGGAAACAGGCTGCGGGCCGCGCAGTTGCTCGATATCAATCCCCGCACTATTCGACGCCGCCTGGGGAAAAAAGATGGCATAAGCTCGACCTATCTGGCCGCCTAACATCCTCCACGATTCGGCCAGCATTCATCCTTGACGGGGCCCAAGCCTCCCTCGCACCCACGCCGAGTACTCTTACGGATAACGTTTAGACCTGGTCTTTTTCCAAGCCGCGCCGTGGTGTCGGCCAGAGTGAGGGGATCACTTCCCCCAAAATCAGGTGAGGAAAATTGGTGCTTGACGTGCTGGATTAGTGACGAGGAACTTTTGAAGCGTCTCATAAGGCTCAGGAAGCCCTCGAGACGCTGGCTGAGAACGACAACATGCCGGGTGAATTGACGGGCCGCATCCTCATTGTTGACGATGACCCATACTTCCTGCGGGTCCTCAGCCGGATTCTTTCCGCGGAGAACTTTCAGGTTAAGACCGCCGAAGGTGCGGCACAAGCCGCAGAGGTACTCAAGGAGAACTCCTTCGATGTGGTGATCAGCGACCTTCGTTTGCCGGACGGCGATGGTCTAAGCATCCTCCAGCAAGTCCGCAAAGGCGGCCGCGAGGTGCCGGTGGTCATCCTCACCGCCTACGGCGAGGTGGATAGCTACCTGGAAGCCATGAATGCCGGGGTCACCGAATACCTCAACAAGCCCGTGAAATCGGAAGAGTTGATTGCCGTGGTGCGAAATTGCCTGCAAGCCCGCGCCCCCAGCCCCGAAGCAAACCCCTGACTCCACCAAAAACCCTACCGCCGGTTCCGGCCCGCAGCAGGCGGGCAGGACAGCTGCCTGCGGGTTCCGCCCTGTGCGACTTTACCGTTGCATCTTGGCGCGCACGCGCTCGGCGAACTTGGCGACCCGAATCGCGGCGCGCTCGTGCTGAGCCTCCCCGATCTTCTCGGTCTCATCAAACGCTTCGATCTCGAAGGAGTAGAGGCGCCCCTCGATGCCGACGAGCTTCGTGACCACACGCACCTTGGCGCCGACCGGTGTGGGAGCCAGGTGCTTCAGCGTGGCCGAGACGCCCACCGTGTCTTGGCCCGGCTCGAGCAGATCGCTAACGACCTCTCTCGAAGTCACCTCCATCCAGACCAGCAGGCCGGGCGTCGACAAAACCGGCGGAGCCTGGGCGCCCATGAAATGGATGGCGACGTCGTCTGTAACCGTGTAGACCTTCTCAAGAACCTTCGGCAGGTCCATCGGTATTCCTCCCGAGCCATTGCCCCGCCCGGCGCCCGCTTGCTTTTGTAGCGCAAGGTTTAAGGCTTTTTGGTATTCACCTTTTGTAGGGGCGACCCGCCGCGTCCCGACAGGTCGGGAGGCGGCGCCACGACAGCGGTCCCTGTCACATCTTCAGTTCTACAATCGTCGCGCCTGCCCCGCCTTCACGTTGCGGAGCCGCGTAGAACTTCTCCACATGGGGGTGTGAGGTAAACATCTCGTGCAGGCTCTTCCGCAGAATCCCCTTCCCGTGGCCATGAATCACGCGCAGGCGGAAGCGTCCTTCGAGGAACGACTGGTCCAGGAATTTGTCGACCTGTTCGCGAGCCTCTTCGGCGGTGGTCCCAATAACGTTGATTTCCGCTGAGGCTTGCGGGTCGGACTCCTCCGCCGGTTGAGCCGCTCGAGACGCCGTGCGTGCTCGCGGCGCTTCCACCACGGCGCGTGGACCGGACGCTGTTGCCGCTCCGTGGGTGAGGACGCGCACTTCATCTTTGCGCAGGCGCATCTTCAGCCGGCCGACCTCGATCTCCAGGTGGTCGGCGTCCATCATCGCCACCACCGTACCCGGCGTTGGGAAATTCGCGATGCGGACGCGATCGCCCACCCCCGGCGGCCCTGGGAAAGCCACTTCTTCCGCGGCCGCGGGCGCGCCCAGCGTGTCAAGGACCTGGGCGTTCCATTCCTCTCGAGCCTCTTGTTTCAGGGTCGCAGCCTTGCGGTCAATGCGCCGCGCGCCTTTGGCCGATTCGAGCTGGGCGCGCAGCTCCGTGACCGTTTCCTGCCACTTCTTATCGAACTGGCGAAGGGTCTCTTCCAGGCGCTTGTCGAGTTCTTTCAACTTGGCGCGGCGCTCCTCCTGGAACTTTTTCTCCAGTTCGACGCGCCTCGCCTCCAGTTCCTTCTTCTGTTCCACGAGTTGCGCCGTCGCCCGCTCGAATTCCGTCTTCTGCGCGTACAGCCGCGCCAACAAGGCCGCCGCTTCCGCGTCGGCGGGATGCAGCAGGCTGCGCGCTTTTTCGATGATGGAGGGCTCCAGCCCCAACCGTTGGGCAATGTCCAGCGCGCTCGATTTCCCCGGCAGGCCGACCAGCAGCCGGTAAGTCGGCGCAAGCGTCTCCTCGTCAAATTCCATCGCGGCGTTTTCAGCTTCTGGAGTCTCCGCCGCATAAGCCTTCAGGCGCGAGTGGTGAGTCGTCACGAAGGTCATCGCCCGGTGGGCGCGGAAGTGTTCGAGAATCGCCACGGCCAGCGCCGCACCTTCGTTGGGCTCGGTGCTGGCGCCCAGCTCGTCCAGCAGCACCAGATCGTTGCGGTCGGCCACGCGCGCCATGGCTTCGATATTGGTCACGTGGGCGGAGAAGGTGCTCAGGTTGGCCTCGATGGATTGCTGGTCGCCGATGTCGGCGAGCACGCGCCCGAAGAGCGGCAGGCGCGCCTCACTCGCCAGCACGGGCAGCCCCGCCTGCGCCATCAGCACCGCCAGGCCGATGGTCTTGACCGCCACGGTTTTCCCGCCCGTGTTGGGGCCGCTCACCACCATCATCGTCTTGGGCTCGGCCAAGTCGAGGGAGAGTGGAACGGACCTTCGCTTCTGGGCGCGAAGGGTCTTTTCGAGCAGCGGGTGGCGGACGTCCTTGAGCGTGAGCTGGCGCGCGGCGACAAACTGCGGTAGGCAGCAGTCGTAGGCGCGGGAAAATTCCCCCTTGGCGAAGGCCAAATCGATTTCGCCCAGGATCCTCGCCGCACTCCGCATGTCTTCGATTCGCTCGCGCAGCATCGCGCTGAACACGCCGAGGATCCGCTGGATTTCGCCGAATTCCCGGTCCTGGAGTTCGACCAGTTCATTGTTGAGGGGCAGCGTCTCGAGCGGTTCCAGGTAAACCGTCGCGCCCGAGGAACTCGCGCCGTGCACGATGCCCGCGACGTGCCGTTTCTCTTCTGTGCGGATGGGCAGAACGAAGCGGTCGTTGCGAATGGTGACCACGGCGTCCTGCAAGACGCCCTCCTGGCTGAACCGGCGCAGAAGTTTCTCGAGGGTTGATTGCAGTTCGACCTTCAAACGCTCGATGGCGCGGCGAATGCGCGCCAGTTCGGGGCTGGCGGAGGAATCGATCGAGCCGTCGGGCAGAATCTTGCCGTCCAGTTCCCCCACCAGCCCGCGGAAGTCGGCCAGCCCGCGCGCCAGTTCGTCGAGGTGGGATAGCGGAGTGCCACGGAATAGCGTGCGGAAGTCCTTCCCCGCCCGCGCCACCGCCAAGAGCGCCAGAATCTCGTGCGCGGTCAGAGAAACACCTTCGATGGCCAGCCTTTCGAGAATGGAGCGCGGATCTTTCACCGATCCGAGCCCGGGGCGAGGACTCTCGCGGAGGTATTCGTGCGCCTCACGTGCGCGTTCCAGATCGCGACGGATGCGCTCCACGGCCACGCCGGGCGCCAGTTCCTCCACCAGCAGCTCGGCAATGGAGCTGGAGAGATATCCCCGCAACAGGTCCACAACGGCAGGGAACTCCAGCACCTCGCGCGAGAAGGTGTCCGTCGTCCGTTGTCCGGTGTCCAATGTCGGTGGCTGATTCAATGGCAGCTTGACCCTGGCGGGATTATCACTTTTGACTTTTGCCCTTTGACTTTTGATTTCCCGCGGTCTTCCTTCCCGCCACTTGGAATCGTAGCGGCGGGGGACAAAGGTGTCAACGCAAGCCGCAGCGGCCCCTTCGATGGAAGGTGTACCGGGGACGGTATTCAGAGATGGGGGGATGGTGCAGGCACCGAATCAATGCCCGCAAAGCCCGCAGTGACCGGCGAAAGTCACTGCGGGCAAACACGGGCGGGGTCAGGGAGGCTTGTTGCCGGCGCTGGCGAGCGTCCGGTCAGCGCTTTGTCGGGCGCATGGTCGCGGTGGCGGTTTGCGAACTGATACCACCCAAGTTGTCCCGGACAGTCAGCGTCACGGTGTAGAGGCCACCGATGGCAAATTGGTGGGTGGTTTTAACCCCGACTCCTGTCGTGCCGTCACCGAAGTCCCAGAAGTAAAGGAGGATCTGTCCGTCCGGATCGTAGGAACCCGTCCCGTCAAACTGCAGCGCTTTCCTGTAGTTGCTGGCGTAGGGCCCGCCGGGGTTGGCGACGGGAGCGGCATTGCCCGGCAACGGGTCGCAGTTGCCCGTGCCAGTGGAAAGCAGCAAGTCAATCGCAGCCTCATAGTTGACCACGCCTCCGGTTGTGGTCGCACCCGACAGGTCAGGCACCGGTCGCGCTGTCTCGAGGAGGATCTGCCGGATGGTCAGAGGGGTCAGGCTTGCTTTGCAGCCCTTCAAAAGCGCCGCAGCGCCGGTTACGTGCGGAACTGCCATCGAGGTGCCACTCAGGGAGCCGTAACTCTGGTTGAGTAAAGTGCTCAGAATGTCCACCCCCGGCGCTCCCAAGTGCACGGTCGTCGCGCCGAAGTCCGTGAACCACGCACGGCGGTCCGTGTTGTCCGTCGCGGCCACGCAGAGAATGTTCGCCGGAGGCGTGACTCCGTCGGTAAAGAGCGCACTGCTGTAAGAGCAGGGATAAAACGGCGTGAAATCGTTGTTGGAGGTATTGTTCCCCGCCGCCGCCACAAACAACGCCCCAGCCGCCTCGGCGCGTTTGATAGCGGCGAGCAGCGTCGGGTCGCTAGCGGTAGCCCCCCAGCTATTGTTGAGGATTCGCGCGCCGTTCTGGACGGCGTAGTCAATGCCGTTGATGGCCCAGACGGTGTTCCCGTTCCCCGCCGAGTCAAAACACTTGACAGGCATGATCTGCACATCCCAGTTAGCCCCGGTGACACCCAGCGCGTTGTTGCCGCGCGCCCCGATGGTTCCGGCGGTGTGCGTTCCGTGCCCGTTGTCGTCGCGCGTGTCGTTCGTGCCGGACACGAAATTCCACCCCCGGCAATCATCGGCGTAACTATTCGAGTCATTGTCGATGCCGTCGGTGCAATTCACGCCCGCTTCCTGGGGATTCGTCCAGATGTTCAACCCAAGGTCGCGGTGCAGGTAATCCACACCCGTGTCAATGCTCGCGACGACCACCGTGAATCGCCCGCGCGCCTTGTCCCAGGCTCCCGTGGCACGCACGTCGGCGCCGGGAACTCCGCTGTTTTGGCCGGTGTTTTGCCAGGCCCACTGCTGACTAAAGCTGGTCTCGCTCGGAGTAGTTTCCGTGATGTGGTAAATCAGGTTCGGTTGCGCGTATTGGACGTCGGCGCGCGTCTGGTAGTAAGCCAAGGCGTTCTCCAGGTCCCAGCCCTTTGGGATGCTGACGTGATGGAGGCGCGGATCAGCTCGAAAGCTCCTCAGGACTCGCGCCCCGGCCCCGCGGTGAATCTCCGCCATGACGGAAGTCGGCACCCCGGCCTTGAATTTGACCAGAAGTTCACCGGAAGCGTAAGGGCGCTTTCCGGCGGCAGTTGCAGTCTGCGTCAAGCTTGGTAACAGGAAAACCAGTGATAACCCGAGGGCGATTGAAAAGAGACGAGTAGACTTTGCTCCCCGCATGATTTCCTCCTAAACCCGCAAATCCCCTGGCGTGTGGAGCGACGAATCGCGCCGCATCACCGAGAGTCCTCCCGGCTGGGCCCTGGGGCTTCAGCTCAAAGGAGACTCCAGGGACGCAAATGTTCCTGGCCTGGTTTCTTGTGGCTTAGAAAGAGGGGGAAATCCCTCTTTGTGGCAGGCGCGCGCCTCGCGTTATTCCCTCACCTTGGTTCCGCCCGTGGAATATCCCTTCCGCGGAGCGACCGTACTGGCGCAGCTAAAATTATATGTAGCACTTACCAGGAGTCAAGTCAAGGAAAAAATTAGTGCTTAGTTGGAGAAATCCTCGTGGTGGGCTCGGGTGTGAACGGCGCGGTGGTCTTCCCGGGTTTCGAGGTGGCTGATGACTTCCGCCCGCATGGGCAGTTCCCGCTCGATTCTCTCCTCGATTCGGGTGGCCAGGGCGTGGGCGGACTCCAGAAGCGTCGCGCGGGGAAAGAGCAAATGGAACTCCACCCAGAGGGTCGAGCCGGCGTTGCGGTGGCGCAGTCCGTGGAATTCGATTCCGGCTTCGGAAGTCATCTCCTCCAGAACTTTCCTGATCTGCGCTTCGGTCTGGGGGTCTCCCTCGTCCATCAACCCGCCCACCGACTGGCGCATCAGTTTCCCACCCGTCCAAAGAATATTCAGCGCGACCACGATGGCCAGGAGGGGATCCAGCGACAGCCAACCCGTTAGCAGGGCCAAAGAGAGCCCCGCTACTACGCCGAAGCTGGTCCAGGAATCAGTCAGCACGTGCTTGCCGTTGGCTTCCAGGATGAGCGACTTGTGCTTCCTTCCCACCCACAGGAGATAGCCACCCAGCAGGGCGTTGATGAGCGCGGCGAAGAGAGTCAGCAGTGTGCCACTCCCGAGGTTCTCGATCTTGAGGCCCGCGAGCCATTTGTGGATTGAAATGTAAATGATGTAAAACGCCGCCAGCACGATCATGGCGCCTTCAAAGCCGGCGGAAAAAAACGCGACCTTGTCGTGGCCGTAATGATGGCTACGGTCTGCCGGTTTCTGGCTCAACGACAGGCTGTAGGCGGCGAAAGAGACCGCCACGACGTGAACCACCGACTCGACCGCATCCGAGAGAATGGCCACCGAGCCGGTCAGCCAGTAGGCAAAGAACTTCATCCCCAGCATGAAGAAACCTACGCCCAGGGAAAGCCGCATGGAGCGGCGCAGAAGATCGGATTCTTTCGGAATCGTTGTCGCGGCCATCGGTCGTGTTCGGAAATCAGTCCGGCATTTCGCCGCAATGCATTAATGCCGCAATGCGGCCGGCGAGGTCCTGCGAGGGAAATCCTCTGCGGCGCAGGGAAAAGGGTCCTGTAGGTTTTGTACCACAAACCGCAAGCCTGGGGTAGCGGCAGAGTGCTCTTCCCCAAAGTGGGTCAGGCAATGAGGGCCTGTCAAGCGTTGAGTGATCCTGATGTTGGCTAAAGGTGACGGCGCAGACACCCGACCGCGGCTTCAACACTCGTCACCAGAGTGACGATCTCCATGGTGCGCCGCGTGGCTTCCATGCTGGCGTTTTCGACGCTGCCCAGCGACCCTTCTTGTTTCAAGCACGCGACGACCGGCTGCCAGTAACGTTCCATAACCAGCAACGGTTTTCGCCCGCCCACGGTTTTGGCCAGGCTCGATTTGTTCATCATCTCCCAGACCAGCGCCAACTCAGCGAGCGTTCCCGTCCCGCCCGGCAGCACAACGTAAGCGTCGCCGCGCTCGATCAGAGCCAACAGCCGCTCGAGGAACGAGCCGGTGCGGATTTCCTCAGCAATCCACGGGTTGGCCGAGGCGGGCCAGAGCGCGCACGTTACACCGATGGTGTGACCGCCCGCCTCGCGCGCGCCACGCGCCGAGGCTTCCATCAAGCCTTTGTAACCACCATTGCAGACAACGAAGCCGCTCTCCGCCAGGTAGCGTCCCAGCAGTCGAGCCTCTTCGTAAGCCGCGCAGCCTTCGTCAGGAAGCGAGCTGCCGAAGATGGTGACGGTTTTCATATGCAGTTCGTGGCGCCGCTCCCGCTCGGAGCGGGACGGCATGATTGCCGGACCCGCCGCTTTCATGTTTCGTAGCGCCGTCTTTTAAGGCGGTAGATTGCCAGGCTCCCCGCCAGTCGGCGGGGACAAGTTCCGCCCGGCGCTACCTCGTGGTTCCCCGGCGCGCATAATGCCGATAGATCGCCAGCACAATCTCATCGATCACGGCCGCACCCTCTGAGGACTTCAGGAGGTGACTGTTCCCGATAATCGAAAAAGCCAGGCGCTCGCCCGAGGGCAAGTCCATGTAGCCAGACAGCGCGTTGGTGTGCTCCATGGTGCCCGTCTTGGCGCGGA